>JAEWBL010000133.1 GCA_023391175.1 Pseudomonadota bacterium | reverse complement strand
CACCTCGACCGCGGAGGCCGCTCCGGCCCGCCGCAGCTTCGGCGACCGTCCCGGCGGCTTCGGTGGTGGTGGCGGCGGCTTCGGCGGCGCCCCCCGCGCCGGCGGCGGCCCCCGTGCCGCGCCCGGCCCCCCCGAAGAGCGCGTGGGCCCCGGGAAGTGGTACAACCCCGAGAAGGGCTTCGGCTTCATCGCGGTGGAAGGCGGCGGCAAGGACGTGTTCGTGCACGTCACCGTCATCTCCCGTTCGGGCCTCAGCGATCTCGCCGAGGGCCAGCGCGTGGTGGTGCAGGTGGGTCAGGGCCCCAAGGGTCCGGAAGCCCGCGGCATCGAGCTCGCCGACTGATCGCGCAGATCCCTTTGCCGCCGGCCGGTTCTTCCGGGCGGCGGTGAAGAGCAATGCAACCAGCGGTGCCGGGCGCAAGCGCGGCGCCGTTTCCGTTTTTGCAGTTTCCGTTCGCAGGCCCAGCCTGCTGGCGATGCCGGAGTTGAACACGAACATGGCGCAACAGGCCGAGGCTGACCTCGCAAGCCTTCTCGATCGCCTCAAGGCGGCCCAGCGCGAGCTGGTCCTCACCGCAGCCAAGGGCTCCACCCTCCCCTCCGACGGCATGCTGCGCAAGATTTCCGAGCTGGAAGGCGCCATCGCCGCCACCGAGGCCCTGATGCAGGAAGAAGGCGTCCGGCGCTGAGCCGTCCGTCCGCCCGCCTGATCCACCCCAAATCCGCAGTGCGTTACCCCGGTTAACGGCCGGGTGGACCTTGGGCGTCCGAGCCTGTAGCGTGCACCGCAACAAAGGGGCGGGGCGGAAAGGCACGGGTCGGGATGCTGGCGCACAGCACGGGCGCATCGGGATCAGGCGCAGTTTCCAGCGAATACGAGCGCCGGCGCCGCGCCTTTCTCTGGATGGTGCCGGAGCGCTACAACATGGCGGTCCACGCCTGCGACGCCATCGCGGCGCAGCATCCGGACCGTCCCGCGCTCTTCCTGCCCGACGGCAACGGCTTCTCCCCCGTCTCCTATAGCGCGCTGGCGCGGCTCTCCAACCGGCTCGCCCATGCGCTCGTCGCGCAGGGCATCCGGCCCGGCGACCGGGTGGCCATTCTCCTCCCCCAGTCGCTCGAAGTGCTCGTCACCCATCTCGCCGTCTACAAGATGGGCGCCATCGCGGTGCCGCTCGCCGGCGCGTTCGGCGTGGATGCCATCGCCTACCGACTTCTGGATTCCGGCGCCCGCGCCCTCGTCACCGACGATGCCGGCCTCGCCAAGCTGGTCGCACGGCCGGAAACGCTCGATCTGGTTGTGAATGTGGACGGCCCGCGCCATGCCGCCGTCGGCTTCTCCGCACTGGTGGAGGCGGCCTCCGATCACCCGCTGCCCATCGCCTCCGGCCCGGACGATCCGGCGCTGATGATCTACACCTCCGGCACCACGGGCCAGCCCAAGGGTGCGCTGCACGGCCACCGGGTGCTGTTCGCCCATGTGAGCGGCGTCACCTTCACCCATGACGGCATCGGCCAGGCGGGCGACCGCATGTGGACGCCCTCCGACTGGGCCTGGGCCGGCGGGCTCTTGAACACCGTGCTGCCGGCGCTGGCGCTGGGCGTGCCGGTGGTGGCGCAGCCGCGCGGCAAGTTTGATCCCGAAGCCGCCTTCGCTCTGATGAAGACCGCCGAGGTGCGCAACGTCTTCATCCCGCCCACCGCGCTCCGCATGATGCGGCAGGTGCCGACCCCCCGCGAAAAATTCGACTTCACCCTGCGCACGGTGGGCTCGGCCGGCGAGGCGCTGGGGGCGGAGACGTTCGAGTGGGGCCGCGAGGCCCTCGGCGTTCCGGTGAACGAGTTCTACGGCCAGACGGAATGCAACTACGTCATCGGCTCTTCGGCCGCGCTGGGCGTGGCCAAAGCCGGCGCCACGGGCAAGGCCGTGCCCGGCCATGAGGTGGCGGTGCTGGGCGAGGACGGGCGCATTCTGCCGCCGGGCCAGATGGGCCAGATCGCGGTGCGCGCGCCGGACCCGGTGATGTTCCTGAACTACTGGAACCGCCCCGAGGCCACCGCCGACAAGGTGAAGAACGGCTGGCTCCTCACCGGCGATCTCGCGACGCGGGACGAGGAGGGCTATTTCCACTTTCTCGGCCGCGATGACGACGTCATTACCTCGGCCGGCTACCGCATCGGCCCGGCGGAGATCGAGGACGTGCTGTTGAAGCACCCCGCCGTCGCCATGGCGGCCGCCGTGGGCAAGAAGGACCCGCTGCGCACGGAGATCGTCAAGGCGGTCATCGTGCCCATGCCCGGCGTGGAGCCCACGCCGGAGCTGGAAGCGGAGATCCGCGATTTCGTGCGCACCCGCCTCGCGTCCTACGAATATCCCCGCGAGATCCAGTTCGTGGACGAACTGCCGCTCACCACCACCGGCAAGGTGATCCGCCGGATGCTGCGGGAGTAAAGCGTTTTCGAGCGAAGTGGGGACCGGTTCGCGTGAAGAAAACGCGTCGCCACAAAGAGCGGCCTAAGCCTTGTATTGCTGCGCCAGCGCGTCAGCGCTGCGTGCGAACAATGCCGCATCCACCCCCACGGCAGTGAAGACCGAGCCGGCCGCCATGTAGCGGCGGGCCAGCGCCTCGTTGCCCACCACCAGCACGCCGCCGCGATTGCCGGCGGCCGTGATGCGCTTGAGCCCGTCCTCGATGGCTTCCACCACCTTCGGATGGGTGGGCTGGTGCAGGAGGCCCATGGAGGCGGAGAGGTCGCCGGGGCCGATGAAGATGCCGTCCACGCCCGGCACGGCGGCGATCTCCTCCACCTTCTCCAGCGCTTCCAGCGTCTCCACCTGCACCAGCACGCACATTTCGTCGGCGTAGCGGGTGAAATAATCGCCGATGCGGCCGAAGCGGGTGGCGCGGGACGCCACCGCATAGCCGCGGATGCCATCCGGCGGATATCGTGTCGCCGCCACCGCCGCGCGGGCCTCCTCGGCATTCTGCACCATGGGAATGAGGAAGCTCTGGGTGCCGATGTCGAGGAAGCGCTTCAGCGTCACCGCATCGTTCCACGGCACCCGCACCACGGGCTGGGTGGCGTAGCCCACCATGGACTGGAGCTGGTTGAAGACGTTGGGCAGCTCGTTGGGCGCGTGCTCGGTGTCCAGTACCAGCCAGTCGAAGCCCGCGCCGGCGAGGATCTCCGAGACATAGTTGGAGGGCACGGCGCACCACAGGCCGATCTGCTGGGTGCCGGCATGGAGCGCGCGCTTGAACGGGTTCTCGGGCAGGTGCATGGCGTTTCCTTCGGGGATTCTTATTGGGTCGAAGCCTCACTCCGGCCGCAGCATATCCGGCACGTCCTCGCCCAGCACCATGCCGGCAAGCATTTCGCCCAAAGCCGGGGCGAACTTGAAGAGGTGGCCGCCAGCGAAGAAGTCCACCGCGCCCCGGCGCACCACCTCAAGGCGCTCGGATTCCCAGGGCGCACCGTCGTCGGGATGCTCCAGCGAGGTGGAAACGCAGCTCTCGATGGTGAAGCGCGAGGTGTCGAGGCCGGGGAGCGTCTCGGCTGCCAGCGCCAGCGTGTGCTCGATCACCTGGTCGGGATGGCCGCCGCCGCTGCGGTCGGTGTCGCTCGGCTCCAGCCCCACGGCGAACAGGCCGTCATGCAGCGCCGGCAGGCCGTAGGTGTAAAGCACGCCGTGGCGGTGATCGCTCTTGTCGCGGAAGGAGACCATGGGCCGCGTGGCGAGATCGCCGGTCATGGGGAAGAGCAGGCGCTGGTGGACGCTGTAGACCTGCGGCACCTTCACGCCCATGGCGCCCGACAGCACCGGCGTCTGCATGCCCGCCGCCACCAGCACGCGCCGCGCCCGCCAGATGGCGCTGCGGGTGGAGACCAGCACATGGCCCGACCGCTGGGTGAGGCCCAGCACCGGCGTGTGCTCGTGAAGCGCATCGCCCAGCGTCGCGGCCAGCCATTCGATGCTGTCGCGGGCGCGGATGGTGCCGGCCTCCTCCTCCAGGATCACCGGCCGGGACCACGGGCGATGCACCGGCAGCATCTCTTCCTGCTCGGCCGGAGAGACGAAGCGAACCTTCAGACCGAGCCCGGCGAGGCGCTTCAGCTCCGCCTCGGCCTGCGAGACGATGAGGAAGGAGCCGGTGCGCTCGATGAGGGGGCGGCCGGCCTCCTCCTCCCACCGCGCCCAGCCGGCGCTGGCCTTGCGGGCGAGCCAGAGCATCTTCGGGTCGTTATAGGCGGCGCGCATGATGCGCGAGCCGCCGGCCGACTGGGCGCCGCCCGCCGCGCCGGCATCGAAGCAGCGCACGGAGATGCCGAGGCGCGTCAGCACATGGGCGACCGACAGGCCGACAATGCCGGCACCGACGATGGCGATCTCGGTGTCCTCGAACGGCAGGCGGGGGGTCGATGCGGGCATGAAGGCCTCTCGCGATTCGGCACACGACCCGTCGTAACATGCTGACCATGGCCACGCTTTACGCGCTGCAGCAGATTTTCCCCCACTCCCCACCCGGGACCTTCGGTGCTATCCAAGGCGTCCTTTTTGAAAGCGGCGCACAAGACGCCGCGCGCCCGAGGATTTGCCGGCCATGCTCACCACCAATCCCGCCTTCGACCGCATCGGCGAGGAGAACGCTTTCGCCGTGCTCGCCCGCGCCACGGCGCTTCAGGCGGAGGGGCGCTCCATCCTCAACCTCGGCATCGGCCAGCCGGACTTCCAGACGCCGGCCCACATCGTCGAGGCGGCGGTGAAGGCGCTGCGCGACGGTCAGCACGGCTATACGCCGTCCGTTGGCATCCTGCCCCTGCGCGAGGCGGTGGCCGGCGATCTCAACCGCCGCTATGGCGTCGAGGTGGACCCGAACCTCGTGATGATCATGCCGGGCGGCAAGGTGACGATGTATGCGGCCATCCGCCTGTTCGGCGAGCCCGGCGCGGAAATCCTCTATCCCGATCCCGGCTTTCCCATCTACCGCTCCATGATCGAGCACACCGGCGCGACGCCCATCCCGGTGCCGATCCGCGAGGAGAACGGCTTCGCCTTCTCGGCCGATGAAACGCTGGCCCTCATCACGCCGAAGACGCGCCTGCTCATCATCAATTCGCCGGCTAACCCCACCGGCGGCGTCACGCCGGCGTCCGAGATAGACAAGCTGGTGAAGGGCCTCGCCGCCCATCCCCATGTCGCCCTCATGTCGGACGAGATCTACGACCGCTTCCTGTTCGACGGGGAGGAGCACCGTACCCTCCTCGCCTATCCGGAAATCCGCGACCGGCTGATCCTGCTCAACGGCTGGTCCAAGACCTATGCCATGACCGGCTGGCGCCTCGGCTATTCGGTCTGGCCCAAGGGCCTCTACGACCAGGTGCGCAAGCTGGCGGTGAACTGCTGGTCCTGCGTCAACGCCGCGACACAATATGCCGGTATCGCCGCCCTCGAAGGTCCACAGGATGCGGTGTTCGCCATGACCGCCGAATTCGACGCCCGCCGCCGCATGGTGGTGGAAGGGCTGAACGCCCTGCCTGGCGTCACCTGCGCGACGCCCAAGGGCGCCTTCTACGCCTTCCCCAACATCACCGGCACCGGCTGGACCGCCGCCAAGAAGCTCGCCTCGGCGCTGCTGGAGGAGGCGGGCGTCGCGGTGATCGGCGGGCCGGATTTCGGCGTCCATGGCGAGGGCTATCTGCGCCTCTCCTACGCCACCTCGCGGGAGAACATCACCGCAGCGCTCGGCCGCATGGGCGACTTCCTCGCCGCCAACCGCAAGGTGGCCTGAGGCGTGGGG
>JAEWBL010000230.1 GCA_023391175.1 Pseudomonadota bacterium | reverse complement strand
CGGACGAGAACCATGTGTCCAGCACGTCCTCGTCGCGGGTGAGGAACCCTGCCCGCCTGTCGGCGTCGTCGATGAGCGCCTGGGCCTCGTCGGGCGACAGGCTCTCGTTGCCCACATTATGGGCCAGCGCTTCCTCGAACGCCTGATCCTCGTCCTCGGCGACGAAGACGTTGCCGAACGGGTCGTACCAGGCCGGGATCTGGTGGCCCCACCACAGCTGGCGCGAGATGCACCAGGGCTGGATGTTCTCCAGCCATTCGAAATAGGTCTTCTCCCAGTTCTTCGGCACGAAGGTGGTGCGCCCCTCGCGCACCGCCGCCAGCGCCGGCTGGGCGAGAGTCTTGGCGTCCACGTACCACTGGTCGGTCAGCCACGGCTCGATGACCACGTTGGAGCGGTCGCCATGGGGCACCATGTGGGTGTGCGGCTCGATGGTCTCCAAAAGCTCCAGCGAGGTGAGCAGCTCGACGATATGCTTGCGCGCCGCGAAGCGGTCCATGCCAGTGAGGTGTGTGAGCACGCCAGCCGCATCCGGTAGGTCCACATAGGCCTCGGGACGCTCGGCATAGTCGTCCTGGATGCCCTGCGGGTCGATCCGCGCCTCGGCGTCGAGCACGTTGATCATCGGCAGATCGTGCCGGCGGCCCACCTCGAAGTCATTGAAGTCGTGCGCCGGGGTGATCTTCACCGCACCCGAGCCTTTCTCCGGGTCGGAATATTCATCGGCGACGATGGGAATGCGCCGGCCCAGCAGCGGCAGGATGACGTTTTTGCCGATGAGGTCGCGATAGCGCTCGTCATCCGGATGCACCGCCACCGCCGTATCGCCGAGCATGGTCTCGGGGCGGGTGGTGGCGACGACGATGAAGCGGTCCTTCTCGCCCTCGATGGGATAGCGCAGGTGCCAAAGATTGCCCTTCACCTCCACCTGCAGCACCTCGAGGTCCGAGATGGCGGTGATGAGCTTGGGGTCCCAATTGACGAGGCGCTTGTCCTTGTAGATCAGCCCCTCGCGATAGAGCTGCACGAACACCTTGAGGACGGCGCGGGAAAGCCCCTCGTCCATGGTGAAGCGCTCGCGCGACCAGTCGCAGGAGGCGCCGAGCTTCTTCAGCTGGTTGACGATGGTGCCGCCCGATTCGGCCTTCCACGCCCACACCTTCTCGATGAAGGCCTCGCGGCCGAGATCCCGGCGGCCCGGCAGCTTCTGGGCGGCGAGCTGGCGCTCCACCACCATCTGGGTGGCGATGCCGGCGTGGTCGGTGCCCGGCTGCCAGAGCACGTCCTTGCCGCGCATGCGCTCGAACCGCGCCAGGACGTCCTGGAGCGTGTTGTTGAGCGCGTGCCCCATGTGCAGTGAGCCGGTGACGTTCGGCGGCGGAATGACGATGGAGAAGCCTTCCGCATCCTTGCGCTCGGGGCGGCCGCAGCGGAATGCGCCGGCGTTTTCCCAGCGATCAGCGATGCGCTCTTCAACGGCGGCGGGATCGAAGACTTTTTCCAGCATGAACGGGACTCCGCGGTACCGCTCGGCCGCCGCCAGCGCAGCGCGCCGGGCCGGCTCCGCGTCCGCTGTGGTCGGAACGGGTCAGCCGGCGTTTAAGCCGGACGCACGGTCCGGCGTCAACACGCCGTCCGCGTGGGAATGGAAAGTGGGGCGGGCGGAGAGGCCCTGAGCCGAGCGCACGATCCGAGCGGATTGGAACAATCCGGTCGGCGCATCACCCTCTAAACTCAAGAAAGATAACGCCTGCTCCGATCAAACGGCGATGCCGTCTGATCGGCGCGTGCTCTAGCGCTGGCGACGGGCAACGCGCTCGATCTCGGCCCGCACGAGATCCTCGACGATGGCGGGCAGGTTGGCATCCAGCCAGTCCTTGAGCATGGGGCGGAGAATCTCCTTCACGAGATCCTCCACGGTGCGCTCCTTCTGGGGCAGCAGGACGTCGCCGAGATTGCGGAAGGCGGCCATCACGGCGGCATCCGCATTGGGCGAAAGCAAATCCCGGCGGCGCGCCGCATCCGCGGAATGGCCACCCTCGGTGTGCTGCGCCGGGTGCTCCTCGAAGACAGGAGGTGCCGGCTGCGGCCGCATGGGGCGCGGCGGGGGCGCGGCAGCTTCGTGCCGATCGTCCCGCTCCTCGGCAGAGTGGTCGGAATAGGCCGGCTGCGGCACCGGCCGCAATGGCCGCGCCTCGCCACGCGACTCGGGACCGGCAGAGTGCTCGTGCCGGGACTGACGCAGAGCAGCTGCGGCCTCGGCGAAGACGGCTTCGTCCCGTTCATCCAGCCACGGGCGCTGGGCTCGTGCCGAAGGCTCCCCGACCGGCCGTTCGCCATTGGGACGCGCTTCGGCCACAGGCCGGGGCGCTGGGCGTTGTGCTGCTGCATAGGTCGGGGCGGGAGCGGCTTCCCGCGGGGGGGCCGGACGGCGGGGCACGGGTGGGGGCTCAAGCGGCGCCTGCCGTTGCGCTACCACGCGGGGATCCTGCGGTCGGCGGGGGCGCCCCTCCCCCGAAGGCGGAGCCTCGCTGCGGCGGGGACCCGCCTCGGCGTGCTGCGCCGGCTGTTCGTCATCCGCCATGATGCGGCGGATGGAAGCCAGGATTTCCCCCATCGA
>JAEWBL010000056.1 GCA_023391175.1 Pseudomonadota bacterium | reverse complement strand
CTTTATCACCGGCCAGACACTGCCGGTCTGCGGCGGCATCACGGTCGGCAAGGGCGCAATCTAGGTCCGTCGGCTCCTGCGTCTTCGCTCAGGCGCCGCGCGGGCTGCATCTAAACGGAGACAGCATGACGTCCAATCCCCGCTGGACCCGCCGGCCGGAAGGCTCCACCTGGGGCGATTTCGGCCCGGACGACGAGCTCGGCCGTCTCAACCTCATCACCCCCGAAAAGGTGCGCGCCGCGGTTGCCGAGGTGAAGGAGGGCCGCACCTTCTGCCTAAGCCTGCCCCTCGACCGCCCCGGCGGCAACGTGCTGAACGTGCGCCGCGTGCCGCCCGTGCTGAAGCCTACCGGTACCGAGGACGCGCCACGCTTCAACGCGCAGCTGTGCGTGGAGGATGCGAGCCTTGTGGACGTGGTCAGCGACGACAAGGTGGAGATCTGCCTGCAATACTCCACCCAGTGGGACAGCTTCGCCCATGTCGGCGCGCTCTTCGACGTCAGCGGCGGAGGCCGGCCCGAGCCTGTCTATTACAACGGCTTCTGCGCTGGCGTGGATATCGTCGGTCCGCGCGACGCCGAGGCGCGCGGCATCGCCTCCGGCGCGCACCGGCTGGGCATCCACAACACCGCCGTCCATGGCGTGCAGGGGCGCGGCGTGCTGGTGGACCTCTTTTCCCACTTCGGCCGCGAGCGGCATCTCGTCGGCTACGACGACCTCATGCGGGCCATGGACGCCCAGGACGTGACGGTGGAAGAGGGCGACATTCTCTGCCTCTACACCGGCTTCACGCAGGTCGTCATGGAGATGGACGGCGTCCCAGACGGCGCGGTTCTCGCCCGAAGCTGCGCCGCCCTCGACGGCCGCGACGAGCGCCTGCTGCGATGGATTTCGGACAGCCGCATCGCCGCTCTCGTCGCGGACAATTATGCGGTGGAGCATCTGCCGGCGAAGCGCCTCGCCGCAACGACGCAGGCCGCCATGCCGCTGCACCACCACTGCCTGTTCCGGCTCGGCGTGCCGCTGGGCGAATTGTGGTGGCTCGCCGATCTCGCTGCCCATCTGCGCGCCGCCGGCCGCAATCGCTTCCTCCTCACCGCCCCGCCGCTGCGTCTGCCCGGCGCCGTGGGCTCGCCCGTCACCCCCATCGCCACCGTGTGATCTTCCGCAGGAGACCCGGATGCCCTTTATCGCCGTCGACGGCCGCACCATCCATTACGCGCTTGAAGGGGCGGAGGGCGCGCCGGTGCTGCTGCTCGCCAATTCGCTCGGCACCAGCTTCCTGGTATGGGACGCCGTGATGCCGGCGCTCCTCGCCCGCTTTCGCGTGCTGCGCTACGACATGCGCGGCCACGGCCTCTCCGACGCCGCGCCGCTGCCCGACGAGAACACCGGCTATTCCATCGCCGCCCTCGCCGGCGATGCCTTGGGGCTGCTCGATGCGCTGGGCATCGAAAAGGCCCATGTGTGCGGCCTCTCCATCGGCGGCATGGTGGCCCAGCATCTGGCGGCCCATGCGCCGGGGCGGGTGGATCGGCTTGTCCTGTGCGACACCGCCATGCAGATCGGCCCCGCCTCTGTCTGGAACGAGCGCCTCGCAGGAATCCGCCGCGACGGCCTCGCCGCCATCGCCCCCGGCGTCATGGCCCGCTGGTTCACCGACGGCTTCCGCGAACGGGTGCCCCACATCGTCCGCGGCTACGTCAACATGGTGTCCCGCAACACCTTGGAGGGATACGTAGGCTGCGCCATGGCGGTGCGAGATGCCGACCTCACGGCCTCCACCGGCCGCATTTCTGCGCCGACCCTGGTCGTGGTGGGCGACAAGGACCCCTCCACCCCGCCCGCCTCGGCCGAGGCCATGGCGGAGGCGATTCCCGGCGCCCGGCTGGAGGTGATCGCAGACGCCTCGCACATCCCGTGCGTGGAGCAGCCGGACGCGCTCGCCCGCCTGCTGATCGCTCATCTGGCGTGATGACAAGCCATTGATTTTTCGAGAGTGATTTTGGCCTGGGGGGACCTGGAGGGATATCAAGCGAATTCGAAGGCGTGAGCTAGCCGAGCAGCCGCGTCCGAGCGGATTTCAACCAACGCGGAACTTGCCACCCGGAAACCAGTCGTCGCCGAATTCCCTGAAGAGCGAAGAATAGATGTAGACGTTCTGCCCCGCACCAAGCTTAACTCGCTCTCCCAACCGGCGCTGGAGCGATCCCATCTCGCCGCGCCGGTAGCGGGAGATCGCATCCTTGACCTCGTGCGGGTGGTTGAGAATGAACGGCCCCTCCGCATGGCAGGGCTCGTCGATGGGAGCGCCGGACAGCACGAGCACACGCGCGGCTCCCCGCGCCGAGAACCGGACGACATCGCTGCCCGAAACCGAGCTGACCTGTCCGGCGTCGAGATGAAGCGTCTCGCCACCCGACCGGGCCGTCACGGTGTCACGGGCATAGAGCAAGGTGCAGTTGGCCGGCACCAGATCCAGCTCCAGCTCGGTACGGATGGCGAGGTCGAGCAAACGGAAGGGCTCGGCCGGGACGAGCGGCGATGCGACGTTCCGATACGTCCCCGCGAGGACGCGCACCGAGTTGTCACTATCGTCGCGCCATTGCGGCACGTCGGCGTCCTGCAGCCAGAAGGTATGCGGCGGTAGCGCCTTGTGCGCGGCACGCAGGTTCACATAGATCTGCGCGCCGTGGAGCACGCGGCCCGGATCCTGCGGCGTCTCTTCGTGCAGGGCGCCGCGCCCGGACTGGAGCCAGACGAGCCCGCCCGCGCCGACCACGAGATCGTTGCCCAGCGAGTCCCTACTGCGCAGCGCGCCTTCCGAATCCTCGAAGAGATAGGTGATGGCGGAGAAGCCCGCGTGAGGGTGCGGCCCGAAAGGGCTTCCCAACACGCGGAAGTCGTCGAGTAGGCGAATGGGGGAGCCGCCGGGGTCCAGCTGATCCACGTCGAAATGCACCATGGAGAGGCTGGACATCCCATGACGGACACCGCTCAACGGCGCAGAGAACGCTGACACTGGCTCCTCCTTTGGTTGCTCTGCGTCGGGTCCGCGTCACGCCGCGAGGGCGTGCGCCTGCCGGATCGCGGCATCCACCGCGTTCGCTTTCGCCTCAGGCCCCATGGCCACGCCCTCGGCGCGCACGAAGGACACGTCGGTGATGCCAAGGAAGCCGAAGAAGGCGGTGAGATAGCTTTCCTGATGGTCCAGAGCCGCCATGGGGGTGCCGGCGCTGAACACGCCGCCACGGGTCGAGGCGACGATCAGCTTCTTGCCGCCGGCAAGGCCTTCCAGCCCCTTTTCCGAATAGCGGAAGGTCACGCCGGCCACCGCCAGACGATCCATCCAGGCCTTCAGCTGGGACGGAACGGAGAAATTGTACATGGGCGCGCCGATGACGATGACGTCGCTGGCGAGAAAGTCCGCGAGCGCGCCCTTGCTGGCTGCCACGTCCGCCTCAAGGGCTGGCGGCACCGGAGCGCCCTGCGCCGCGCCGAGGTGAGCGGCGGTCAGGTGGGTCAGGGGCGCAGTGGCAAGGTCGATATGGGTGACGGTGGTGCCCGGCGCCGCCCGCTGCAGCGTCGCGACGATCTCGGCGGTGAGCTGACGGCTGATGGAGCCTTCCGACAGGATGCTCGAATCCACATGCAGGATCTTCATGGGGGTCTCTCCACGGGGCAGCAGAGTGCTGCGCGAGGGAGATTCGGTACGCTTCCGCCGATTATCTGCGTAGCCTATAAATTCAGATGATTAGTATCGATGGAGCAGATGGATGCTCGATGCGCTTTCGCTCGACCAGTTGCGCACCTTCATCGCCGCGGCCGACACCGGCAGCTTTTCCGCCGCCGGGCGGCGCATTGGGCGGGCGCAGTCCGTTGTGAGCCAGGCCATCGCCACTCTCGAGACGCAGCTTGCCGTTCGCCTGTTCAGCCGTGAAGGCCGCTACCCGCAGCTGACGGCGGAAGGCCGTGCCCTGCTGCAGAAAGCGCGGGAAGTAGTCTCGGGCATGGACCAGCTGAAGGCGCAGGCGAGAGGTCTGTCCTCCGGTCTTGAGCCGGCGCTGGCCGTGGTCATCAACGTGATGTTCCCCTCGAACATCCTCGCGGCCGCTGTCAGCGCTTTCCAGGTCCAGTTCCCCGATACGCCGCTGCGTGTGGCGGTGGAGGGGATGGGTGCGGTGATCGAGCCGGTGCTCGATGGCGGGTTCGACTTCGGCGTCCGCGGGCCCTTGGCGGCGACCCATCCGGACCTGCACTCGGAGCGCATCCTCGGCATCGAGTACCGCATGTTCGCCGCCCCCCAGCACCCACTCGCGCAGTACGGCGGCCCGATCCCGGCGCGCGCGTTCGCAAAGCACCTGCAGCTCGTGCTCAGCGACCGCTCAAGGCTGACCGAAGGCAAGGACTTCCGGGTGATGTCGGAAAAGACGTGGCGCATATCCGACCTCGGCGCTAAGCACGCTTTCCTGAAGCAGGGCGTCGGATGGGGCGGCATGCCCGTGCACGCGGTGCAGGATGATCTGGACACCGGCCGGCTCGTCCAACTCGAGCCCGAGGAAAACGACCTCACCACGCGCATGGTGATGTCCGCCTTCTATCGCGCCGACCAGCCCCCCGGACCCGCAGGCCGGTGGCTGATCGAACAGTTGAAGGCGCAGGGGGCGCACGCCTGCAGAGAAGTCGAGGACCGGCGTGCAGGGTTGACCCGGGATTGACCTGCGGCGTCTTGTTTCTCAGCCGCGGGGCAGGCCGGCCAGAGCCTCGGCGACGGCTTCCACGAGCGTGGTCGTGGGGCGGCCGATGAGGCGGGCCAGAACGCCACCATCGTCGTGCAGGACGCCGGTGGAGACATCCTTCGCCTCGACTTCGGCGATCAGGCCCGCAACCTCTGGCGGCAGGCCGGCTTGGGCGAGCACGGCCGCGTGCTCCGCCTGCGTCAGGTTGCGATAGCTGAACGGCTTGCCGGTCTGGCGGGCGACTTCCGCGGCGAGGTCATCAAGGCGGTAGGCCTTGTCGCCGGCGAGTTCGTGTGTCTCGCCCTCATGTCCCGGGCTGGTCATGACTGCCGCCGCGGCCTCGGCGAAATCCTGGCGCGCGGCCCAGGAGATGAGCCCCTCTCCGGCGCTGCCCACCATGGCGGAATACGGCAGGGACGGCGGAATCGCGATCGTGTGGTTTTCCCAGTACCAGCCATTGCGCAGGATGGTGAAGGCGAGGCCGGAGGCCTTGATCTGCCGCTCCGTCTCGACATGATCGCCGGCAAACCAGTGGGACCATCGATCGGCGTGGAGCAGGCTCGTATAGACGAGGCGGTGGACCCCGGCCTTCTTTGCGGCGGCGATGACGTTGGCATGCTCCTGCTGGCGCGTCTGCATTCCGTTGGACGAAATCAGCAGGAGCGTGTCGATGCCCTTAAGGGCGTCATCCAGTATCGACGGCACGAGGTAGTCGGCGGCCCGGACCTCGACCCCGAGGTCTGCGGCCTTCGCGGGATCGCGCACCAGAGCGACGATATCGGAAGCCGGGACCCTCTTGATTAGGCTGGCGACAGCCTTGCGGCCGAGCTGGCCGGTGGCGCCGGTGACTGCGAACATGAATATCTCCCGCGAGACAAGCGTACGTACGTGTACGTTTATTTTCGTACAATGGTGTACGGATATCGCGAGCGCAAGAGGTTCATGTCGCGGTCATGCTGGCTTGGCTGGCCCCTCGATCTCCCGATCGGTGCCGAAGCCCATGACCACCAGACGAAGCCTTTTTTCGATGGCCTCCGCCCGGCTGTGCTCGCCATCCAGGCGCCAGCCAAACGCAATCATGCGGCAAGCCAGGAGGACCTCAGCCTCTGTCAGCGTCGGTCGGACGACGCCATCGGCTTTCGCCGTGGCAAGAGGGATGCTGATGACATCTCGCAGCAGGTCGGCCGGCGAGCAGGCCTCGGCTGGGTCGGCGGTGCCCTGCAGGGACGAGGCGAAGGCGTGATAGAGGTCGCTCACTTCGATCAGCCGACGCATGACCACGAAGATGCCGAGAGAGCCGTCCGTCCGGATCTCGTCTTTCAAGGCCGATATCTCGTCATCAAGGACAGCCTTGAACAGATCGGCGCGGTCCACGAAGTTCCGGTAGAGCGTCCCTCGTGTAATCCCCGCGCGTTCCGCGATCAGTTCGAGCGGAACATCATGGCCCTGCTCCCGCATGGTGGTCCGGGCCGCTTCGATCAGGCGCCTTCTGTTCTCCAAAGCATCCTTGCGCAAGGCCGTTTCTTCCCCCAGCGGCGCCTCGAAGTCGGCTTACCCCTGTTCGCAAGCCGACGTCCTGTTTCATCCATACATGGTTCGGGCGCTCAAGGCTTCGGCTCCGCCTTGTAAAAGTCGAGGAACATCGCGATGCCGCTCTCGATCAGGCGATCGGACGCGCGACTGCTCGGGGAAGGGAACCCAAGGGCACCGGACAGCTTGATGTCCTCTGTGACAAGCGCGAGAAACTGGTGCGCCGCCAGTTCGGCATCGGGAATTCGCAGACGGCCAACGTCTCCCAGCGCGCCCAGATAGGCGGCGATCTGGTGGATCGCGGCACCTGGCCCTTCATCATAAAAAACCTGAGCGAGACGGGGAAACCGGGGCGCGACCGGGATCAGGATACGGAAGATGTCGAGCCCCTCTCGATGCGCGAAGATGCGGCGATAATTGGTCGCCACCTTGTGCAATTCCTTCGAGACGGCGGCGCACTTCGGGTCGGGCCTGTAAAGGTCGGCGTTCACCGCCCGGCACTCGACCCGGATCAGCTCCTCGAAAAGGGCGGCCTTGTTGGAAAAGTGCGCATACACAGTCGCCTTCGACAGAGCGCCGACGCGCGCGATCGCATCCATGGTGGCGCCGTCGTAGCCGGCCTCAAGGAACACGGCGCGGGCCGCCTTGAGGGCCTCCTGGGCCTTGGGCCTCAGGCTGCTCGACTCATGCGGCACAAGGGATGAAGCGTTGCATTCCGACATGCCCTCAACTTAATCGAACTGTACGGTTCAGTCCATATTGACTCGCGATTTTTCTGGTCTTACCCGTATGCTGAACTGAACGGTTCGGTTCAGATTTCTATCCGGGATGCCGCCACCCATGCGAGACCTGTCTGCCCTTTCCCGGCGCGCGCCCTGCCTCAAGGGAGGCGTCTTCGTCGCGTCCCTGCTGCTTATGAACGGCTGCATGGTGGGGCCGGATTTCGAGGCGCCCGATGCACCGCACGTCAGTGGCTACCTCCCCGAAGGCACGCCCCGCCCCACCACGTCGGCCGATGTCCATGGCGGAAGCAGCCAGGTCTTTCTTCGGGGGCGCGATCTCCCCGGCGACTGGTGGCGGGTGTTCCGCAACAAGCAGATCGATGCCTTCGTGGCAGAGGCCATACGTAACCATCCGGACGTCGCCGCCGCCCAGGCGGCACTGCGGGCGGCGCGCGAAAATGCGCTGGCGGGAGAGGGCGCCCTGTTCCCGCAGGTGTCTGCGAGCGGCAGCGCCACCCGACAGGTTACCTCGCTGGCGAACCAGGGCGAGAGCGGCAACACCAGCCCCTACAATCTCTACAATGCCTCGGTCAGCGTCAGCTATGTGCTCGACGTGTGGGGCGGGACTCGCCGGAATGTCGAGGCTCTGGAGGCACAGGCCGACTACCAGCGCTTTCAGCTGGAAGCGACCTATCTCAGCCTCACCGCCAATGTGGTGACGGCGGCCATCACCGATGCCTCCCTGCGCGCGCAGATCGAGGCGACCAACGACATCATCAAGTCCGAGCAGGAACAGCTCAAGCTGGTCCAGCGCCAGTTCGAGCTGGGCGCGGTGGCGCAGTCGGACGTGCTCTCCCAGCAGTCCAACCTCGCCCAGACCCAGGCGACCCTGCCGCCGCTGCAGAAGCAGCTCGCCCAGCAGCGCAACCAGCTCATGGCCTATCTCGGCCGGCTGCCGAGCCAGGACCGGGGCGAGCATGTGACCCTCGCCAGCCTCACCTTGCCGCGCGATCTTCCGGTCAGCGTTCCGTCCGCTCTGGTGCGCCAGCGACCCGATATCGGCGCGGCAGAGGCGAGCCTGCACAAGGCCACCGCCACGGTGGGCGTCAACGTGGCCAACATGCTGCCGCAGGTTCAGCTCACCGGCAGCTATGGCAGGGCCGGCATCACCCCCGACAGCCTGTTCTCCCCGGGCACCGCCGCCTGGAGCATCGCGGGCAGCGTCGCACAGACGGTTTTCGACGGCGGGACGCTCTACCACGACAAGGAATCCGCGGTCGCGAGCAACGAGCAGGCGTTGGCGCAATACAAGAGCACGGTCATCACCGCCTTCCGCGACGTGGCGGATTCGCTGCGCGCCATCGAGGCCGATGCCAGCACGCTGAAGGCCCAGCTCGCCTACGAGAAGGCGGCACAGGAGAGCGTGAAGATCTCCCGCACCCAGTATCTGGCCGGCGCAGTCACCTATCCCTCGGTGCTCACCGCCGAGCAGAATTTCCAGCAGGCGGTGGTGGCACGGGTGAAGGCGCAGGCCGCCCGATTCACCGATACCGCGGCGCTGTTCCAGGCCCTGGGGGGCGGCTGGTGGAACCGGGTGGACCAGACGGCGCAGGCCGAGCCCCGCACCAACGCCGGATACTTCCAGGATCACTGAGCGGGCTGCAACGCCCCTCGCGAGCGCGCCCTCAAAACGCCCCCTGCGCCGCAGCCGCAAGAAGAGACTTCAGATGAAGAAACGGATGATCATCATGCTGGCCGCCGTCGCCCTGGTTTTCGGGGCGCTCTACGGTTTTCAGCTCTTCAAGGCGAGCATAATCAAGCAGGCGCTGGCCTCGCTGCGCGACCCGCCACAGACCGTCGCCACCACGGTGGCTGCCCTCGCGCCCTGGCAGTCCACCGTCAAGGCGGTGGGCAGCGTCCGCGCCGAGGCGGGCGCCGACCTTGCACTGGAAAGCTCCGGCACGGTGGCGAAAATCAATTTCAAGTCCGGTGACGAAGTGCGCGAGGGACAGGTCCTCCTTCAGCTACGCGACGAGCAGGAGGTGGCCAATCTCGCCGCGCTGAAGGCGACGGCGGATGTCAGCGCCATCATCCTCAACCGCGACCAGGAACAGCTGAAGATCCACGCGGTGAGCCAGGCCACCATCGACAGCGACACCGCCAACCTCAAGAAGGCGCTGGCCCAGGTGGCCGAGCAGCAGGCCGTAGTGGACAAGAAGACGCTGAAGGCGCCCTTCTCCGGCCGCCTCGGCATCCGCTCCGTCGATCTCGGTCAGTATGTGAGCGCGGGCACGACCGTGGTGACGCTCCAGTCCCTCAACCCCATCTTCATCGACTTCTACCTGCCGCAGCAGTCCCTCGCTGAGGTGAAGGCCGGGCAGACGGTGAAGGCCACGGTGGACACCTATCCCGGCCAGGCATTCGAGGGCACGGTGACGGCCATCAGCCCCAAGGTGGACGTCACCTCTCGCAACGTGCAACTGCGCGCCGAATTCAGGAACGACGACCACCGCCTCACCCCCGGTATGTTCGCCACTGTCGAGGTCGCCGTCGGGACGCCGGACGCGTTCGTGACCGTGCCGCAGACGGCCATCACGGCCAATCCCTACGGCGACATCGTCTT
This sequence comes from Pseudomonadota bacterium, assembly GCA_023391175.1. Lineage (GTDB taxonomy): Bacteria > Pseudomonadota > Alphaproteobacteria > Rhizobiales > Xanthobacteraceae > Xanthobacter. The sequence continues at coordinate 413 of JAEWBL010000056.1, read as the reverse complement.
CGTCGTGGAGAAAAAGGAGGGTTCGGCCACAGGCATCTCCGTGCGTCAGGTATTCGTGAAAACGGGCGCGACGCGTGGCGACCAGATCGCCGTCCTCTCCGGCATCAAGGCGGGCGAGGAGATCGTCGCAGCCGGGCAGATGAAGCTGCACAACGGCTCCCAGATCAGCGTGAACAATGCGGTGATGCCGACGAACGACTCCGCTCCCTCCATCGTCGATCGCTGAGCGGAGGCGCCCGTGTCATCCTTCACCGACATCTTCATCCGCCGGCCGGTGCTGGCGATCGTGGTCAGCCTGATGATCCTGGTGCTCGGCCTGCGGGCAATGAGTTCCATGCCCATCCTGCAGTATCCGCGCACGCAGAATGCCATCGTGACCGTCTCGACCACCTATCCCGGCGCCGATCCGGACG
>JAEWBL010000044.1 GCA_023391175.1 Pseudomonadota bacterium | reverse complement strand
GCGGCGTTTCCGTTCCGGCATCGATTTGTCCTGAAGCGGTGTCCTAATCTTCCGGCGCTTCACGCCCCGAGGAGAATTGGATGACCGAGGTTTCCCGCCGGACCCTTCTGGCCGGCACGGCCGGCATCGCCGGCACCCTGGCCGGCATGGGGGGCGCCGCCGCCCAGACGCCCGCCCAGACGCCCGCCAAGACTCCGGCCCAGCCTGTCGCAGCCAAACCCGAACCGACGAAGACAGCCGGCCCCATGCAGGTTCCAAGCGCCTATCGCTACAAGGTCGGCGACGTGGTCGTGACGGCCATCTCCGACGGCATGCGGACGATCCCGCTCTCCGACACCTTCGTGCGCAACCAGCCCAAGGACGCGGTGAACGCGGCCCTGAAGAAGGCCTATCTGCCGGAAAATCAGGTGCCCATCTCCTTCACCGTCCTGCTGCTCGACATCGGCGGGCGGAAGGTGCTGGTGGATACCGGCAACGGCGGACAGGCTGGCCCCGTGGGCCTGGTGCGCTCGACCCTTGAGGACCTGGAGATCGATCCCGCCTCCATCGATCAGGTGGTCATCTCCCACTTCCATCAGGACCACATCAACGGCCTACTCCTCGCCGACGGCACGCCGGCCTATCCCAAGGCACAGCTGATGGTGCCGGAGAAGGAATGGGCATTCTGGATGGACGACGGCCAGATGAGCCGCGCGCCGGATGGCCTCAAGCCCGGCTTCCAGAACGTGCGGCGGGTGTTCAAGCCCTTCGAGGGCAAGGTGGAGCGCTACGCCTGGGACAAGGAGCTGGCGCCGGGGCTGAAGGCGGTCGGCACGCCGGGCCATACGCCGGGACACACCTCCTTCGAGCTGGAGTCTGGCTTCGACACCCTCTTCATCCAGTCCGACATCACCAATCTGCCCGCATTGTTCGTGGCCAATCCCGGCTGGCACGCGACGTTCGACATGGATGCCGCAGCGGCCGAGGCGGTGCGGCGCAAGACCTACGACCGGCTCGCGGCGGAGCGCATCCTGGTGGCGGGCTATCACTTCCCGTTCCCCGGCGCCGCCTACATCGAGAAGAAGGGCGACGGCTACCGCTACCAGCCGATCTATTGGCGCCCGGTGCTGTGAGGGCAAGGCGGCGGGTGCTTCAGCCTCCCGCCGCCACCTCGCCGGCGATCCAGGCGAGATAGGCCGGCAGGCCGCCTTCCAGCGGCAGCACGACGATGGCAGGCACATCGTAAGGATGGGCGGCGCGCACCGCCTCCACGACCTCGGAGGCCCGCTCGGCGGTGGTCTTCAGCATCATCACCGCCTCGGTGCCGCGCTCGATCTTCCCCTCCCAGCGGTAGATGGAGACCATCTCCGGCAGGATGTTGGCGCAGGCCACGAGCCGCGCCTCCACCAGGGCACGGCCCATCTCCTCGGCCTCCGCGACGCTTGGGAAGGTGGCATAGACGATGCGCGCGGGCATAAGCTCCTCCGGGGCACGCGGCGGGCTAGGCTGCCGATGCGCTTCCACCGCGACCCTACCATCCCGCCCGGCGCCTCGACAGATTGCGGCGGGACCGCTAGACCGTACCCGGCCCCTTCCGCTCCCGGCCCGCCGACCGGACGATCCTCCTGACCGACGCACCGATGAGCGAACCCCGTTTCCAGCGCATCGCCTTCGTTTCCAGCCAGACGCCCGAGGCCGAGGCCGCGCGCGAGCGCCTCGTCGCCCGCTATGGTCTGGTGGCGGAGGAAGACGCCGACGTGGTGGTCGCCCTGGGCGGCGACGGCCTGATGCTCCAGACGCTCCATCGCTTCCGCGAACGCACCCTGCCCATCTACGGCATGCACCGCGGCTCGGTGGGTTTCCTGATGAACACCTTCCGCGAGGAGGGGCTGGTCGAGCGCCTCACCGCCGCCCAGCAGGTGACCATCCACCCGCTCATGATGGAGGCAGTCACCTCCAACGGCATGCGCCACCGCGCGCCGGCCTTCAACGAGGTGTCCCTGCTGCGCCAGTCCTATCAGGCGGCGAAGCTGCGCATCTCCATCGACGGCAAGATGCGGCTGGAGGAGCTGATCTGCGACGGCATCATCGTCGCGACCCCGGCCGGCTCCACCGCCTACAACCTCTCCGCCCATGGGCCGATCCTGCCGCTGGGCACGGCGCTTCTGGCGCTCACCCCTATCTCGCCCTTCCGCCCCCGCCGCTGGCGCGGCGCGCTGGTGCCGGACCGCGCGCGCATCGACATCGCCGTGATGGAGGCCGACAAGCGCCCGGTGAGCGCGGCGGCCGACCATTTCGAGGTGCGCGACATCATCGCCGTCTCCGCGCGGCTCGATACCACCTCCTCCGTGGACATGCTGTTCGACCCCGACCATGGTCTCGACGAACGCATCCTGCGCGAGCAGTTCGTCTACTGACGCCCCGGGCGCCGGCGAGCCATGGTCTTCTCCTCCGTCACCTTCCTGTTCTATTTCCTGCCGGCCTTCCTGCTGTGCTACTTCGCGACCCCCGGCGTGCGCGCGAAGAACATGGTGCTGCTCGCCTTCTCGCTGGTGTTCTACGCCTGGGGCGGTATCGCCAACGTTCTGGTGCTGGCGGCCTCCATCGTCGGTAACTACTTCCTCGCCCTCGCCATCGACGGCCGCAGCGAACGCTGGCGGCTCCGTGTGCTTGGCCTCGCGGTGGCGGCGAACCTCGCGGGCCTCATCGCCTTCAAATATTCCGGCTTCCTGGCGCAAAACTTCAATCTGCTGCTGGCGCCGGCGGGCCTCGCGCTGCCGGTGGTGCATCCGGCGCTGCCACTCGGCATCTCCTTCTTCACCTTCCACGCCATCTCCTACCTCGTGGACGTGTACCGCCGGAAAGCCGCGGCCAATGGGCGGTTCGAGGAGATCGCGGTCTACATCACCATGTTCCCGCAGCTGGTGGCCGGACCCATCGTCCGCTACTCCACCATCCACCGGCGCATCCGGCAGCGGCGCACCACGCTCGGCCGCGTCTCGGCGGGGCTGCGCATCTTCGTCATCGGCCTGTCCTGGAAGGTGCTGATCGCCGACGAGGTGGCCCCGGTGGTGGCGGCGGTGTTCGACCACACCGCCACCCCCAATCTCGGCGAGGCGTGGCTCGGCGTCACCGCCTATGCGCTGCAGATCTATTTCGACTTCGGCGGCTATTCCAACATGGCCATCGGCCTCGCCATCGCCATGGGGCTGAAGTTCCCGCGCAACTTCAACCTGCCCTATGGCGCGCGCTCCATCTCGGATTTCTGGCGCCGCTGGCACATGAGCCTGTCGAGCTGGTTCCGCGACTATCTCTACATCCCGCTGGGCGGCAACCGGCACGGCCATCTGCACACGGCGGCGAACCTCTGGACCGTCTTCCTGCTCTGCGGCCTGTGGCACGGGGCGAGCTGGACCTTCGTGATTTGGGGCGCCCACCACGGCACCTTTCTGGTGCTGGAGCGCACCCGCTTCGGCGCGTGGATGAAGGGCGCGCCGCGCGTCCTCTCCCACCTCTACGTGCTGCTGGTGGTGCTCACCGGCTGGGTGTGGTTCCGCGCCGACAGCCTGCCGCAGGCGCTGGAGCTGTTCCAGGGCCTCGTGGGGATGAACGGCGCCGGCTATCTTTCCGCCCAGTTGGAGGTGGAGCTGAAGCCGGTGACGCTGGCCATCCTGGTGCTGGCGTGGCCGCTCGCCATGTTCGGCCTGCCGCGCCCCGGCGGCCGCTCGATGGCGCCGAAGATGCGGCTGGCCGTATTCGGCGCGGTGGATTCGCTCGTGGTGTGGGGCCTGTTCGTGCTCTGCGTGCTCTCGGTGGGCGCGGCGACCTATTCGCCGTTCCTCTATTTCCGCTTCTGAGAAGAGAGGAGGGACGCCATGCCGCTTCTGATGTCCTTCCGCCGCTGGTGGGCGGTGATCTTCTTCGCCATCCTCACCTTGCCCACCATCGGCCTCATCGCGCCGGATCTGCCGGCCCCGCTGCGCACCGTCGCCGCCCCCGAGGCGCGCTGGTGGGAGGACGCGGCGCGCCGGCTCGACCCTTACATCAACAACGTCTTCGGCTTCCGCGGCGCGGTGCTCACCGCCCACCGCTCCTATGTGCGCTTCATCGGCGACACCCAGGGCGACCTCGCGCTGAAGGGCGAGAACGGCTCGCTCTTCCTCAAGGACGAGCACGCGCTGGAGCAGTCGCTCGGCCAATTGGTGCGGCCGGAGGCGGTGAGTGGCATCGTCGCCCTCGCCGAGCGCATGAACGCCTACATGACCGCCCATGGCGGACGCTTCGTGGTGCTCATCCCGCCCAACGGCCACACCACCAATTTCGAGTATCTGCCCGCCTATGCCCGGCGCCTGAAGGTCTCGCCCACGGAATATGATCTCGTGGCGGAGAAGATGAAGGCGGCCGGCATCACCTTCGTGGACATGCGCCCCATCCTCGCCGAGGCGAAGAAGAGCGGGCCGGTCCATTGGCGCTACGACACCCACTGGAACCAGCGCGGTCAGCTCCTCGGCTTCAACGCCGCCATGGCCGCCGCCGGCCGTCCTGATCTGGAAGTGAAGCCGGAGGACGCCCTCGGCCCGCCCGAGCCGCGCCTCACCGGCGACCTCCTGCGCGCGACCGGCTCCCCCGTGCCCAACCCGCCGGACGTGATGTTCCCGCCGAAGGGCCCCATGGTGGCGCCGAAGGACCCGAAGCTCATCCCCGGCATCTTCAAGCCGGTTCCGGACAACGATCCCTTCCAGCCCTATGCCATCGACACCGGCCATGCCGGCCCGCGCATCATGGTCATCGGCGACAGCTTCTCCCAAGGCTCCTGGCGCGGCCTCGGCGCGTCGCAGGCGTCGGCCTACGCGTGGATGCACCACCGCTATTGCCGCTTCGAGATGGGGGCCGTCGAGCGCTTCAAGCCCGACATCCTCATCTACGCGCCCACCGAACGCGCCATGCCCTGCAAGGGCACGCCGGCGGAGTGAGGTCCGGCGGCGTGGTGACGCCTACCGGGCGGGTGTCGTGGAAAACTGCTGCTGGATGCCCTCCACCCCGTCCTCCGTCACCCGCCAGGCGGGTGCGCCGGCCTTGACGGTGAAGATGTCGAGCAGCACGGCATTGGCCGGGCCGCTATTCACCCCCGACATGGGCTTGCCCGAGGGCATGGAATAGCACTGTCCTGCCGTCGCCTTCGCGGGGGCGGCGCCTTCGAGGTACAGCGTCATTTCCCCTTCGATGACGCAGG
>JAEWBL010000016.1 GCA_023391175.1 Pseudomonadota bacterium | reverse complement strand
GGTACGAACACGGGGGCTCTCATCTGAATGACACCGAGCGGGAGGGGGAGTGGACCTTCCGGGCGGCGCAGGAGACCTGCCGGGCCATCCCGATGGTGGACGCGCAGCTCGACAGCCGCGACCTGTTCGCGGCCGGCCGGCTCGTCACCATTGCCCATGGCGAGTACACGTATCAGTTGCGGCTCACCGCTCAGAACAAGCTGATCCTGACCAAATAGTCCGCAGCGGTCTTCATGTACCGCCTGCCGCCGGGGTGGCCACCCGCGCGGCCACTGCCTTTCCTTCGCCGCCTTTGGTCTGCATCACCGTCCGCCCCGGCGAAGGTCGCCTCTGCGCGCACCCGTCCGGCCCTTTTCGGCACGGGCGGTTCTGCTATTGTCCGCGCCCAATTCGAGCGGATCCTGACCGAAGCATGGCCATCTCAGAGCCCGCGACCCACAAGGGGCGGGCGTTCGATCTTGACCTGCCGCAGCGCCTCGCGAGCATGCTCGACGCAGCTTCAGTGCGTCATGGCCGTGCCGTGCTGGCGCTGGTTGCCGTCGCCCTCATCGCCTTCCTGCCGGGCTTCTTCAGCCTCTCGCCCATCGACCGCGACGAGGCCCGCTTCGCACAGGCGACGAAGCAGATGCTGGAGAGCGGGAATTACGTCGATATCCGCTTCCACACCCAGGCCCGTCACAAGAAGCCGATCGGCATCTACTGGTTGCAGGCCGCCTCGGTGAAAGCCGGCGAGGCGGTGATCGGGCCGTCCGCCCGCTCTTCCATCTGGCTCTATCGGCTTCCGTCGCTGCTGGCGGCCATCGGTGCGGTGCTGCTCACCTACTGGACGGCGCTCGTCTTCCTTTCCCGCCGCGGCGCGCTGTTTGCCGGGCTGATGATGGCGGGATGCGTCCTTCTGGGGGTGGAGGCGCGCCTCGCCAAGACCGATGCGGTGCTGCTCTTCACCATCCTCGCCTGCTTCGGGGCGCTGGCGCGCGCCTATGTCCGCCCGCCCGAGGCGCGGCAGGGCGACTGGACCCTCGCCTTCATCTTCTGGACCGGCCTTGCGGCGGGCGTCCTCGTGAAGGGGCCGGTGGCGCCCCTGTTCGTCGGCCCCGCGATTGCCGCGCTCGCCGTCGCCGACCGCTCCGGCGCTTTCCTGAGGCCGCTGAAGCCCCTCACGGGGCTGGCGTGGTGCCTGCTGCTGGTGCTGCCGTGGTTCGTCGCGATCTACATCGTCACCAACGGCGCCTTCTACCAGCACGCCGTCGGCGTCGACATGATGGGCAAGGTGGCCGAAGGCGCGGAGGGCCACTGGGGTCCGCCCGGCGCCTACTTCCTGGCCGCATGGGGCACCTTCTGGCCCTCCATCGTCGTCGCGGCGATGGCCGCGCCCTACGTCTGGCGCAACCGCCGCGAGCAGGCAGTGCGCTTCCTCCTGTGCTGGCTGGTTCCGAGCTGGGTGCTGTTTGAACTGGCCGTCACCAAGCTGCCGCACTATGTGCTGCCGGTCTATCCGGCGCTGGCGATCCTTTCGGCCCTCGCCATCGAGCGCGGGGGGCTGGCCCGGGCCGGATCGCGGCTCGCCGGCCTCGTGTGGTTCTGGCCGGGCTTCGGCATCGTGGTTTCGCTGGCGCTGGGCGCGGCCTATCTCTATTTCGGCAGCGGCTTCGGCCTCGCCGCATGGCCGCTGCTGCTGCTGGGCTCCATGCTTCTGTGGTGGGCGGCGCGGTCCTTCCCCCGGGTGGGCATCGAGGGGGCTTTCCTCACCGCCCTGGCCGGCGCGATCGTGCTCTATTACGCCGTGTGGCAGGTGATGCTGCCGCAGATGCGGGCGCTTTGGATTTCCGAGCGGCTCGCCGCCGTGGTGAAGCAGCAGGGCTGCCCGGCCTCGCAGGTGGCCTCCTTCCCCTATCAGGAGCCGAGCCTCGTCTTCCTGGTGGGGACGCAGATCAACTACGTCCTGCCCAATGAGGCGGTGGCGCTGCTGAAGAAGGGCGGCTGTGCCCTCGCCTTCATCGACGCGCGCTTTACCCCCGCCTTCGAGCGGCATGCCGGCCTGCTTGCGCTGAAATACCACGCGGTCGCGACCATCTCCGGCTTCACCTACAACGGCGGACGCCCCACCGCGATCACCGTGTTCCGCTCCGACGAGGCCGCGCCGTGAGCGGGCAGGACCGCGCCGGCGCGGCCCCTTTCGCTTCCCTCGGTGCGGCCTTGCGGCTGGCGGGGGAGGGCGTGCGGCGCCTCCTCGTCTCCATCGGGCGGGGCCTCGCCTACCTGCGCGATCGGCGCATCGGCGTGCCGCGCCCGCGCCTCGGCTTCCTCGGAAGGTGGGAGGCGCTGGCGCTTCTCGTGCTGACAGCCGGCGTGGTGGCAGCGCTGATGCTGCTGGTCGATCCGCTCACCATGGGCCTCCGGCTCCGGCTGCCGTCCTGGCTGGTCGTCTTCTGTGATCGCCTCACCGATCTCGGGTTCAGCGGCGTGGTGCTGTGGCCGCTCGGCATCGGCCTCGCCTACGCGCTGATGCTGACCAACGCGGGCGACGACATGACCCGACGGATCGCCGCCAGCGTCGCGGCCCGCCTCGGCTTCCTCTTCCTCGCCATTGCGCCGGTCGGGCTGCTGGTGGCCATCGTCAAGCACACCCTCGGCCGGGCGCGTCCCCACGCCGCCCTGCACCTCAAGGGGCCGAGCCCCGAGATGACGTTCGATTTCCTGATCTGGAAATCGAGCTTCGCGTCGTTCCCCTCGGGCCATTCCACAACCACCTTCGCGGCCGCCGTAGCATTCGCCGCCCTGTTTCCCAGGGCGCGGACGATCCTCCTCGTGGCGGCGTTCCCCATCGCAGCCACCCGCATCGCCCTCAGCTCCCACTATCCGAGCGACGTCGTGGCCGGGGCAGTACTGGGGACGGCCGCTGCCTTGTGGACGGTGAAGCTGTTCGCCGCGCGCCGCGTCGTCTTCGCGGTTGACGCGGCGGGGACGATCGTGCCCATGGCGGGGCCGTCCGCGCGACGGCTCGCCCGTCTCCTTGCTCCCGTCAATCCCGCGCGGGCCGGCTCGTCCCTGCCTGCGCCGCACGACGTGAGCACCGCCGTTCCAGCCGAAGAGGCGAGACCGTGACTTCCCTTTCTTCCGAAACCACCGCCGTGCCCCGGCTGTCGGTGGTGATCGCCGTCAAGGACGAGGCGGACAACGTGCTGCCGCTCATCGAAGAGATCGATGCGACGCTGTCGTTCGAGCCGTTCGAGCTGATTTTCGTGGACGATGGCTCCACCGACGCCACCCTCGCCAACCTGCGGCTGGCCCAGGAGACCCGTCCCTATCTGCGGATCGTCGTGCATGCCAAGGCCTGCGGGAAGTCCGCGGGCGTGGATACCGGCGCCTGGGCGGCGCGGGGCGACCTGCTCC
>JAEWBL010000002.1 GCA_023391175.1 Pseudomonadota bacterium | reverse complement strand
TCTCGATGCGGCCCGCCGCCCGGCTCAGATCACCTCTTCGCGGGTCCGGTGGAGGAATTCCTCCGTCCTGCGATCGAGCTCCTCGGCGCTGACGAGGCCGCGCTCCAGTGCGAGCTTCTCGAACGCCGCCAGCCACTGCTGGTAGTAGTTCCAGGTTTCGTCATCGGGCGCGTGGGACTTATCCCAGGTGCCGATGGTGCCGATCAGGCTCTGGCGGAAGTCCTCCCACTGGTAGGCCTTGGCCTCGGCCAGGGCGAGAGCCATGCCGAAGGCGCGGCCCTGCCAGGGCTCCTCGAACTGGAGGCTCTCGCAATTGCGCGGGATGGCGCCCCGCCCGTCGAGCGATTCCACATAGATGTCCATGGCGGCGATCTCTTCAGGCGGCAACGAGGCCGAGGCCCTGCATGGCCTCGGTCGAGACGAGGGCGGCGAGCTTCTCCTCGGGCCAGCCCTCGGTGCCGGCGGGCCGTTCGGGGATCACGAAGTAGCGCACCTGCGCGCTCGAATCCCAGATGTCGATCCTTTTGTCCTCAGGCAGGCTCACGCCGAAATCGGCCAGGACGCCGCGCGGCTCGCGCACGATGCGGGCGCGGAAGACGGGATCCTTGAACCAGTAGGGCGGCAGGCCGAGCAGCGGCCAGGGCCAGCAGGAGCACAGGGTGCAGCAGACCACGTTGTGCGCGTCCGCGGTGTTCTCCACGACACGCAGGTTCTCGCCCTCGATGCCGTCCTTCAGGCCGAGCTCGGCGATGGCCTTGTTGGCGTCGGCCAGGAGGCGCGCCTTGAAGGCCGGATCGGTCCAGGCCTTGGCCACCACCTTGGCGCCGTTGAACGGCCCCATCTCGTGCTCGAAGAAGCGGATGACGCGATCGACCGTGTCGATGCCGATCATGCCCTTCTCGCGGAACAGGGATTCGAGGGCCTTGGTGCGGGCGGCGTAATAGCTTTCGCTCTCCCGCAGGTGGTGATGATGTTCGTGGTCGTGATCGTGATCGTGATCGTCGCTCATGGTTTTCCGCTCTGGCTATTGGGCGCGAGGCCGGTTGTTGTGATGAGGAAAGAGATCAGGCGGCTTCGAGATAGACTTCGAAGCAGTCGTTGTAGAGAACGTCGCCCTTGTCCGGGATGTCCGACCACAGGTCGCGGGTCTTGAACTTGACGAGATAGACCGGCTGGGTGGTGGAGATGCCGTCGGTCGGCACGTTGTCGGCGTAGAGATAGGCGCCCTTGTAGACGGTATCGATCACGCCGACCTTGTTGCGCAGATAGCCCGGCAGACGGGTGTGGACCGCGGGCGGCATGTCCTTCACGCGCACCTTGTCGCCGACCTTGAACAGCGGGTCCACCGCGACGTCCCGGTAGGGATTGGCTCCGGTGTAGAAATACTCGATCACCCGCTCGGTCACGGCGTTGTCCCCGGAATTGGGGAGCGGCGCATCGGGGTGTTCCAGGAAGTGCTTGGTGCGCTCTTCAAGCTCTTTTTCGGAGATATAGTTCTTCGCCACGAGGAAATGGCACATGCCGCCGAGCCATTTGATGTAGTAGCGATACTTGAAATAGTCGAGCGGGCTCATGCCTTCGGCGAGCACCCGCAGATCGGGCCAGGCCCAGATGCCTGTGCCCATCATGGTGGTGTGAACTGCGAAGAGCTGCGCCTCCCACGGCTCCACGAACACGCGCTTCTCGACGGCCACGGGGCCGAGGTTTTCGATGCCCCCGAGAAAATGTTGAACTTTCATGCCGACGCCTCTCTCTGCCATGCCTGCGATCCCAAGCGGATCGCGAGCCTCGGTTGATCCGCCCCTGCCGCCGCGACGGGCGGCCCGCGGAGCGGCGGAACACGAGGAGCCAGGCTTTCAAGGTCGACGAAGATGATCGCCAACGCAAAAAAGCCCGTCAGCACCTCGCTGCGGGCGGCTTTGCCACTGATCCATAAATCATGCTGGCGGCGTCTTGATGAGCGTCCTTGCTCGACGACCGTGAAAACAGTGCGACGCAGCAAAAGAACTGTCAAGCGAGAATTTTCAGGTCCCAGTTTCAGCGTGGAAGACACGATTTCAACCGGAGATACAGGCACCAGCGCACGCCGGCCCGGAGCTTGCGCAATTTGATCCCCGCTTTGGTTCTGGTCAGCCGCATTTGCGCTTGACACAGCGCCGGCGCACAGTCAGGCTAATTCGTAGGCGATAGGCAAGGCTGCCTATTAAGTCGCCACTTGCGAACACACATTCGGGACAGATCCCCGTGGCGATGCAGCCCTCAGGCCGAACGGCCCGAGGGCGTTTTTGTTTGCGGCAATGTTACTTGCGGCGGACGAACATCGAGCGGGCAACCGGCAACGGACACCTGCGGTGAGGGAAATGGCGAGACCCAGCTATCGGATCGGCCTGATGTTCTCCACCACGGGACCCTACAGCACGGTCGCCGGCGCCATGCTCAACGGCGCGCTGCTCGCGGTGTCGGAGATCGGTGAAGCGGGGCCGCTTGAGTTGGTACCCGTGGTTGTCGATCCGGGCGGCGACCTCTCGCGCTATACCGCGCTGAGTGGCCAGCTCCTCGCCGAAGGGGTGCGCCATGTTGTGGGCTGCTACACTTCGTCGAGCCGCAAGGAAGTCATCCCCTGCTTCGAAAAGCATGACGGAATGCTCTGGTATCCCTCCCATTACGAGGGCTTCGAGAGCGCCGACAATGTCGTCTACACCGGCGCGGCGCCGAACCAGCATATCCTGCCACTGATCGACTACCTCATGTCCACCTTCGGCGACCGCGCCTTCTGCGTCGGCTCCAACTACATTTGGGCCTGGGAAAACAGCCGCATCCTGCGCGAGACGGTGACGGCGCGCGGCGGCACGGTGGTGGCGGAGCGCTATCTCCCGGTGGGCGAGACGGACCTGCGCAAGCTCGTGGACGCGGTGATCGAGGCGCGGCCCAGCTTCGTCTTTTCGTCGCTCATCGGGGTCAGCGGCCTCGCCTTCCTCAGCGCGCTACGCCACGCCTGCCTCGCACGAGGCATCGACCAGCCGGGCACCA
>JAEWBL010000585.1 GCA_023391175.1 Pseudomonadota bacterium | reverse complement strand
CGCATCCACATTGCGGACGTTGAGGGTGATGCCGGCCCGTTTCAGTTGCGCCTGCCAGGCGAGCGCGAGGCGCTCCTGATCGCGCGTGACCACCATGAGTTCCAGCGCGAACGGCCGTCCGCTCCCCGCCTCCACCAGCGCGCCCTTGCGCAGCACGAAGCCGGCCTGCCCGAAAAGGTCGAGCGCCGCCTTGAGCCGGGTGCGATCGCGACCCGACCCATCGGACACCGGCGGCCGGTAGGTGCCCGCGAGCACGTCGGGCACCACCGAGCCGGGGAAGGGGGCGAGGAGCGCCCGTTCGCGGGCATCGGCGGGACGTCCGAGGCTGGAGAGCGCCGATCCTTCGAAAAAGCTGCCGGTCCGCCGGTAGAGGCCGTGGTAGAAATTGCGGTCCAGCCATTCGAAATCAAACAGCTCGATGAGCGCCCGACGCACCCGGATGTCTGCCAGCAGCGGGCGACGTGTGTTGAAGACGAAGGCGGAATAGGCCTTGGGAATGCCGGTGGGGATGGTCTCCTTCACCACCTCGCCGCTGCGGACGGCGGGAAAATCATAGGCCGTTTCCCAGCGGCCGGGATCGCTCTCGAAGCGGGCGTCGATGAGGCCTTTGCGAAAGGCCTCGAACTCGCTGTTGGCATCACGGAAATAGACGACATCGACGCGGTCGAAATTGTAGAGGCCGCGATTGAAGCCGACGTTCCCGCCCCAATAGTCGGGATTGCGCTCCAGCGTCAGCGACGCACCGGCGTTGACGTTGGTGACGCGATAGGGGCCGGAGCCGAGGACCGGCGCGAGGGTGGTTTCCTCGAACCGCGCCCGGTCCGTCGCCTCCGCGCTGAAGACCGGCATGAGCCCCATGATGAGCGGCAGCTCCGGGTCCGGCTCGGCGAAGGTGAAGCGCACGGTATGCGCGTCCGGCGCCTCCGCCTTGGCGATCTTTCCATAATAGAGCCGATGGTTCGGGCGGCCCATGTCGCGCATCAGGGCGAACGAAAACAGCACGTCCGCGCTGGTCAGCGCGCGGCCATCAGAGAAGTGCGCCGCCGGATCGAGGCCGAATTCGACGTAGGAGCGCTTTTCGTCGGTCGAAACGGTACGGGCGATCAGCGGATAGAGGGTGAACGGCTCGTCGAGCGAGCGGGCCATCAGGCTCTCGGTCACCATGCCGCGCAGGAGGGCGGGGGAAGTGCCCTTCACGATGAAGGGGTTGAGGCTGTCGAACGTGCCGAGCAGCGAGAGCGTCAGCCGACCGCCCTTGGGGGCGGCGGGATTGGCGTAGGCGAGAGACGTGAAGCCGGAAGCCAGCTCAGGCTTTCCCCGCATTGCGATGGCGGATGCCTTGTCAAGCGCCTGTGCCTTTGCCCCATCGGCACCGCCGAAGGTCAACAGCAGGAGCGCGCCGAGGAGGGCGCCCATCCGCGTCGGGCGCGCGGCTTTTTCGCAGCCGGTCATCATGGCGCCTCCGACGCATCATCGCTTCTCACAAATCCAAGCATAGCAAGGCGGGTTCATGATTCGAATTGGGATGATCCGGCGCTTGCAGGCGGCGTTGTGTCAGCATATCCCGTGGGTTGGAGAACGCGCCGTCAGTTGGCCGCAATCCTCGGCAATCTAGCGCGCGCCGACAGATCCGAAGATGACGGCCGGTTTGTCACCTTCTCGCCTCAATTGGGCAGGAGAGAGCCGGTGTCCGAGAGGGGGCGCGGGGTGCTCCGGCGTGCGCGTGCGCCTGCGCATGCGGGAGCCCGGCGGCAGAGACCACAGGAAAGGCCACGATGACGAAGACCCATTCCACCGCGCGGCTTACGGCGTCCGTCGCCGCCACGCTGCTCACTGTGGCGCTCGCTGGTCCGGCCTTTGCCCAGACCCAGCCCTCCACGACCCAGCCGGCGAAGCCCGCGGCTCCTGCCAAGCCCGCGGCTCCCGCGGCTGCCCCCGCCGCCAAGCCTGCGGCTCCCGCTGCTGCTGCTCCGGCCGGTGCCCCCCAGCAGGGTCAGGCGCAGCCCCAGGGTGAGGCCGACGTGAAGTTCTCCGCCTCGCCGTGGCAGAAGATCTGCCAGGAAGTGCCTGAGCGGAAGAAGCAGGTCTGCGTGCTCACCCAGGTGCTCGGCGTCGAGAGCCAGGCGATCGCCAAGGTCGACATCATCGAGATGCAGGACGAGCCCAAGAAGCACGTCAACATCTCCGTGCCGCTCGGCATGCGCCTGCAGCCCGGCCTGCGCATTACCCTCGACAAGGATCCGGTGAACATCCCGTTCGTGCTGTGCCAGCCCATCCAGGGCGGCGGTGCGACCTGCATCGGTGACCTCGAGGTCGACGGCACCTTCGTCGCCAAGCTGCGCAAGGCCAATGCGGTCTATCTGCAGATGGTGAACGGCACCGGCCGCACCCTGAGCCTGCCCATCTCCAACGCCGACTTCGGCAAGGCCTATGACGGCCCCGGCATGGACGCGAAGGTGGCCATGGAGCTGGAGCGCAAGCGCATGGAAGAAGCGCGTGCCGCCGCCCAGCAGCAGGAAGAGCAGAGCAAGGCCGCCCTCCTCAAGAAGGGCCAGGAACTGGAGAAGGCCAAGACGGGCCAGTGATGACGGGCCAGTGATGACGGGCCAGTGATCTCCGGCCAGTAATTTCCAGCCTGTGATGGCCGGCCGGAGCAATCCGGCCGGTGTCTGGCTGAAACGAAAAACCCCCGGCAATGCCGGGGGTTTTTGTTTGCCGGCCCTCCTGCGAGGAGGGCCGGGTCTCACGTCCGGGGCAGACGGGTCAGATCACTGCGGCTCCAGCACGGGCTCGGCGGCAGCGGGAAGAAGAAGGTCGAGCAGCCGCCCGGTGGCGAGGCGCTGGGCCTGAAGCACGGCGCCGGCCATGCCCTGAGCATCAGCCGCGGCTTCCTGCGCCAGAGAGAGCGCGGTAGGGAAGGGCGCGACAAGTTCCGCCGTCACCTCGTCGTGCTCGAACTTCAGCTCCGCGTCGTACTTGCGGGCAATCTGCTGCATGCGCCGGTTATGGGCGAGGCAGCTCATGAACAGCGAGCGGATGCCGCGGTTGCGCGCGGTGAGAATCACCCGGTCGAGCAGCAGGGTACCGAGGCCGTGGTTCTGGTATTCGGTCTCGACGCTGAAGGCGGCTTCCGCCTCGCCGGGCAGCACGTCGCCCATGGGATAGAGTTCGGCAGCGGCACGCAGCTCGCCGTCGACGAAGCAGCCATGCACGATGGCTCCGGTGCGGAACACACGCGACGCATAGCGTTCAATGAATTCGGGGGATACTGCGGAGCCGAATCTGAACCGGCGGCTCTCCGTATCGAGCCTGAGGAGATGGTCCCGGAACTGTCCGGCCTCTCCGGTCCAAAGCTTCCGGATGATCCCCGGCGCGACCTCATCGGTCATAGTGGTCTCCAGACTGGCGTCTAAAACCTCCGGTTTCCTCCCGGTCGCCCCCGGTTTGTTCGTGGCCCCAAACTATGTGCAGCGCAGCAAAGGTCAATAGGGCTGACGTTGACCAATACGGCAAAGCCATGCCGATTTGGAGGCTTCAGCCCTCAGGGTTTTGATTTAGCTCAATTAAATTGAGCCATGCGCCAGCCGCAGCTCTGCTGCGCTGCAACAGGCGCGTGCACGCATACGCCCGCCGCAATCGGCGCTGCTGGTGTCAGCGCACCAGAATCGCGCGGAAGTCGTTGACGTTGGTCAGCGTCGGCCCCGTCATCACCAGGCGGTCGAGGGCCGAGAAGAAGCTGTAGCCGTCATTGTTGGCGAGGTAGTCGTCCGGCTTCAGCCCGCGCGCAGCGGCATCGGCGAGCAGCGCGGCGTCGAACCAGGCGCCGGCATTGTCTTCGGTGCCGTCCACGCCGTCCGTGTCGCAGGAGATGGCGGAGACCCCCTCCCGCCCCTTGAGCGCGATGGCGAGGGCAAGCAGGAATTCCACGCTGCGGCCGCCCCGGCCCTTGCCGCGCACCGTCACCGTGGTCTCGCCGCCGGACAGCAGCACGCAGGGGGCAGCCGCGGGAAGGCCGTGCTCCGAGGCGGAACGGGCGATGCCGGCGAAGACATTGCCGGCCTCACGCGCCTCCCCCTCGATGGCATCTCCGAGGATCAGCGGGGTGAGGCCGAGCGCTTTCGCCTTTTCCTCGGCCGCCTTCAGCGCCATTAGGGGCGTCGCGATCATATGGACGTCCTGGCCGGGGATGGCCTCGCCCGAGACCGTATTGGCGCGGATCACCTGCTCCAGCTTGTCGGTGATCTCGATGCCCCAGGTCCGCATCAGGCCCAGCACGGCTTCCGGATCGGAGGCCTCGGGAATGGTCGGGCCGGAGCCGATGGCCGCGGGATCGTCGCCGGGCACGTCGGAGATGAGGTAGGTCACGGCCCGCGCCGGCGCGATGGCGGCGGCGAGGCGGCCGCCCTTGATGGCCGACATGGACTTGCGCACCCGGTTCATCACCCCGATGGGCGCGCCGGACTTGAGCAATGCTGAATTGAGC
>JAEWBL010000559.1 GCA_023391175.1 Pseudomonadota bacterium | reverse complement strand
CTTCAACATGTTCTCGGGCGGCGCCGTGCAGCGCATGGCGATCTTCGCCCTGAACATCATGCCGTACATCTCCGCCTCCATCATCATCCAGCTGCTCACCAGCGTCTCGCCGACGCTGGAGGCGCTGAAGAAGGAAGGCGAGGCGGGCCGCAAGCAGCTCAACCAGTACACACGCTACCTTACCGTGGTGCTGGCCCTGTTCCAGGCCTATGGCATCGCCGTCGGCCTGGAAGGCTCGGGCAGCGTGGTGGCGGAGCCCGGCTGGTTCTTCCGCATCTCCACGGTCATCACTCTGACCGGCGGCACCATGTTCCTGATGTGGCTGGGTGAGCAGATCACCTCGCGCGGCATCGGCAACGGCACTTCGCTCATCATCTTCGCCGGCATCGTCGCCGAGCTGCCGGGCGCCTTCGTGCGCACCCTGGAACTCGGCCGCGAGGGCGCCATCTCCACGGTGGTGATTCTCGGCATGCTGGTGATGGCCGTGGTGGTCATCGCCTTCATCGTGTTCATGGAGCGCGCCCAGCGCCGGCTTCTGATCCAGTATCCCAAGCGCCAGGTCGGCAACCGCATCTATGAGGGCCAGTCCTCGCACCTGCCGCTGAAGCTGAACACGTCGGGCGTCATCCCGCCGATCTTCGCCTCCTCGCTGCTCCTCATCCCCACCACCATCGCCAGCTTCATGCAGGGCTCGGGGCCGGAGTGGCTGCAGACCATCACCACCCACATCGGCCACGGGCGCCCGCTCTACATGGTGCTGTATGTGGCGCTGATCGTGTTCTTCTGCTTCTTCTACACCGCGATCGTGTTCAATCCGGTGGAGACGGCCGACAATCTGAAGAAGCACGGCGGCTTCATTCCCGGCATCCGCCCCGGCGAGCGGACGGCCGAGTACATCGACTATGTGCTGACCCGCATCACCGTCGTGGGTGCCGCCTACATTGCGGCGGTTTGCCTCTTCCCCGAACTGCTGATTTCCTACGCCTCTCTTCCGTTCTATTTCGGAGGAACGTCGCTTCTGATCGTGGTCAGCGTGACCATGGACACCGTGTCCCAGATCCAGGGACATCTGTTGGCCCACCAGTACGAAGGACTGGTCAAGAAGGCCAAGCTGCGCGGGGGGAGGAGGAAGTAATATGAGGCTGGTGCTGTTGGGCCCGCCCGGGGCAGGCAAGGGAACTCAGGCACAGCGGCTGGTGGCCCGTCACGGCATCGTCCAGCTTTCCACCGGAGACATGCTGCGCGCGGCGGTTGCCGCGGGCACGCCGGTGGGGCTGAAGGCGAAGGCGGTGATGGATGCCGGCGGGCTGGTCTCGGACGAGATCGTCATCGGCATCATCGCCGAGCGCATCGGCGAGCCGGACGCGAAGAACGGATTCATCCTCGACGGCTTCCCGCGCACGGTGGCGCAGGCCGAGGCGCTGGACCGGCTGCTCACCGAAAAGGGCCTCAAGCTTGACGCGGTGATCGAGCTGGTGGTGGACCAGGAAAAGCTGGTCAACCGCATCCTCAACCGCGCCGCCGAGGCCGCCGCCAAGGGCGAGCCGGTGCGCAAGGATGATGATCCGGTAGTCTTCAAGACCCGCCTCGAAGCCTACAACCGCGACACCGCGGTGGTGGCGCCCTACTACAAGGCCCGCGGCCAGCTGAAGCAGATCGACGGCATGGCGCCCATCGATCAGGTCACCGCCGCCATCGACGGGGTGCTCGCCGAGGCGGCGTGAGGGCAGGGGGCTTCGGCCTTCCGATAAGAGATCAAGGCCCTTTCGCCGGATGGCGGAAGGGCCTTTTCGATTCGAACCTTGCGGCGCGGCCGGACATCCGGGAAAGCTTCGCCGATGCAGCGAGACTTCGGCACGGGTGACGTCAAAGCAGCGATCAGCGCCGTCCGCCAAGTTCTGATCGATGTTTGGGATCCGATCGGTGTGCGGGAGGTTGCCCAGGCGCGAGATGAATACGAAGGCTATGCCGGCCGCGTGGTCCGGGCGTTGGCGGAAGGTGCCGGTGTCGGTGATATCCAGGCGCTGCTCGAGCACATCGCCGTGAGCGAAATCGGCCTTCCCGCCGCTTCCGGCAATCCGCAAGCGGCGGCGGAGCGGATTGTTGCCCTGGGCTGGCCGGAGAGCAGGGCCTGATACCCTTGACCCCTCGCGGAATCTCCGCTATGGGCACTCCCTCGCTTCGGAACAGGTGCCGTTCGGTCCACCCGAAAGGGTCGGGCAGGGCGGCCGCTTTGTCGTATCCGGGGCAGATTTCGTCAAGATCCCGCATGGGCCGGCCTCCACCGGACGCGGGGACAACAACCGGCCGGCCGCCCTCGGGCTCCGGCGCACATGGAGAGCGCAGTGGCTCGTATTGCAGGCGTCAACATCCCGACCAACAAGCGCGTCGTCATCGCGCTCCAGTACATCCACGGCATCGGCCCCAAGAAGGCTGAAGAGATCGTCGAGAAGGTGGGCATTCCCGCCGAGCGTCGCGTGAACCAGCTGACCGACCAGGAAGTGCTGCAGATCCGCGAGACCATCGACCGCGACTACATCGTGGAAGGCGATCTGCGCCGCGAAGTGGCGATGAACATCAAGCGCCTGATGGACCTCGGCTCCTACCGGGGTCTGCGCCATCGTCGTGGCCTGCCCGTGCGCGGCCAGCGCACCCACACCAACGCCCGCACCCGCAAGGGTCCGGCGAAGCCGATCGCCGGCAAGAAGAAGTGATCGGCCGCAAGGCTTGAGAATTGGGGAGGCCGGCCGAGCCGGCCTTTCCCCGTTGACCGGCCCGTCAAGGGCCATCCCGAGCGCCTGGAGCTACGGGCGCGCCTGAAGGATCTGAGAGACAGATGGCTAAAGAAGCAACACGCGTGAAGCGCCGCGAGCGCAAGAACATCGCCTCCGGCGTGGCGCATGTGAACGCCTCGTTCAACAACACCATGATCACCATCACCGACGCCCAGGGCAACACCATCTCCTGGTCCTCGGCCGGTGCCATGGGCTTCAAGGGCTCGCGCAAGTCCACCCCGTACGCCGCGCAGGTCGCGGCCGAAGACGCGGCCCGCAAGGCGGCCGAGCACGGCATGCGCACCCTGGAAGTGGAAGTCTGCGGTCCGGGTTCGGGCCGTGAGTCCGCTCTTCGCGCGCTGCAGGCGGCGGGCTTCCTCGTCACCTCCATCCGCGACGTGACGCCGATCCCGCACAACGGCTGCCGTCCGCGCAAGCGCCGCCGCGTCTGATCCGCACTTCGTTCCTCCGCGGGCCCGGCCCGTGGGGATCAAGCCCGGTTTCTCCTCCCCCGAGCGGGACGGGCCAGGCCTCCGGTTGAGGCTCACCACCCCGGCAGATGCCGTGGCCCGGCGAGAAAGCAAGGTGAAGCAAGTGATTCAGAAGAACTGGCAAGAGCTGATCAAGCCCGAGAAGCTGCAGGTCAATCCCGGCCACGATCCCAAGCGCCTCGCGACCGTCGTCGCCGAGCCGCTGGAGCGCGGCTTCGGCATGACCCTCGGCAACGCCCTGCGCCGCATCCTCCTGTCGTCGCTCCAGGGCGCGGCAGTGACCTCGATCCACATCGACGGCGTGCTGCACGAGTTCTCGTCGATCCCCGGCGTGCGTGAGGACGTGACAGACATCATCCTCAACGTGAAGGATGTGGCCATCAAGATGCAGGGCGACGGCCCGAAGCGCATGGTGGCCAAGAAGACCGGCCCCGGCGTGCTGGTGGCCGGCGACATCCAGACCGTCGGCGACGTGCAGATCCTGAACCCGCATCTGCCGATCTGCACCCTCGACGAGGGCGCTGAGCTGCGCATCGAGTTCACGGTCGACACCGGCAAGGGCTATGTCGCCGCCGACCGCAACCGTCCCGAGGACGCCCCGATCGGCCTGATCCCGATCGACAGCCTCTACTCGCCGGTGCGCAAGGTCTCCTACAAGGTCGAGAACACCCGTGAGGGCCAGATCCTCGACTATGACAAGCTGACGCTCCAGATCGAGACCAACGGCTCGATCACGGCCGAGGACGCGCTGGCCTATGCCGCGCGCATCCTGCAGGACCAGCTGGAGATCTTCGTCAACTTCGAGGAGCCCAAGCGCGAGAGCGAGGCGACCGCGATCCAGACGCTGCCGTTCTCTCCGGCCCTGCTGAAGAAGGTGGACGAGCTCGAGCTCTCCGTCCGTTCGGCGAACTGCCTGAAGAACGACAACATCGTCTACATCGGCGACCTGATCCAGAAGAGCGAGACGGAGATGCTCCGCACGCCGAATTTCGGCCGCAAGTCGCTCAACGAGATCAAGGAGGTGCTCGCCTCCCTCGGCCTGCATCTCGGCATGGAAGTGCCCGGCTGGCCGCCCGAGAACATCGAAGAGCTGGCCAAGCGCTTCGAGGAGCACTACTGATCCGCAATCCGGGGCGGCACGCTGCCCTGATCCCTTTTGAGCGGCCCGAGCCGCGCAACCCTTCGACCGGCTCGTCCGTCGCTATCTTCAGGAGTTCGCCGTCATGCGTCACGGCAAGGTACACCGCAAGTTCAACCGCACCTGGGAGCACCGCAAGGCGATGTTCTCCAATCTCGCGGGCGCCCTCATCACCCACGAGCAGATCGTGACCACCCTGCCCAAGGCGAAGGATCTTCGCCCGGTGGTGGAGAAGCTCGTGACCCTCGCCCGTCGCGGCGACCTGCACGCCCGCCGCCAGGCCATCGCCGAGCTGAAGGACCAGGCCGTGGTCAAGAAGCTGTTCGACGTGCTGGCGCCCCGCTATGTGGCCCGTCCGGGTGGCTACACCCGCATCGTCAAGGCTGGCTTCCGCTATGGCGACAACACCGCCGTCGCGGTGATCGAGTTCGTGGATCGTGACGTGGACGCCAAGGGCGCCGCCGACCACGCCCGCACCGCCGCGGCTGCGGAAGCCGCGTGAGATCGGGCGGCGTGAGCTGCCCTTGATTTCAGGGTATGAAAAGGGGCGGTCCTCGGACCGCCCTTTTTTAGTTCGAGAGAACGTCTGTCG
>JAEWBL010000218.1 GCA_023391175.1 Pseudomonadota bacterium | reverse complement strand
GATCTGCATGGATGGCGGCAAGCGCGATTTCCACTGGGGTGATGCATGAGCGTGCGCGCGTTCGGGTCTCCGGCCCGCTTCATCCAGGGCCCGGAGGCGCTTGGCGAATTGGGTGCGCTGGTGCGGCTCCATGGGCGACGCCCCTTCGTGGTGGCCGATGCCATCGTGATGGACCTCCTCGGCCCGCGCCTGAAGGCCGAACTGGCGGCGGCCGAGACGGTCACGTTCGCCACCTTCGGCGGGGAATGCACGGCGGCTGAGATCGACACGCTCGCCGCCGCAGCGCGGACGGCGGGGGCTGACGTGGTAATCGGCGTCGGCGGCGGAAAGGCCATCGACACCGCCAAGGGCGTGCGCATCGCGCTCAAGGCGCCCCTCGTCATCGTGCCCACCATCGCCTCCAACGACAGCCCCACCTCGCGCCTCGTGGTGGTCTACACGGCCGACCACGTGCTGAGCGAAGTGCGGCTGATGGATGCCAATCCCGACGTGGTGCTGGTGGATACGTCCGTCATCGTCCAGGCGCCCGCGCGCTTCTTCGTGGCGGGCATCGGCGATGCCCTGTCCAAGAAGTTCGAGGTGGAGCAGTGCGCCGCCGCCGGGGGACTGAATTTCTTCAAGGGCCGCCCCACCACGCTCGCGGTCACCATCGCCGATGCGTGCTACCGCGCAATCCGCGAGGATGGCGAGGCGGCGGTGGCCTCCGTTGCGCGCAAGGACGCCGACGCGGCGGTGGAGCGCGTGGTGGAGGCGACCATCCTCCTCTCCGGCCTCGCCTTCGAGAGTGGGGGCCTCTCCATCGCCCATTCGCTCACCCGCGGCTTCTCCACCGTGCCGGAGGTGGCGCGGGCGCTCCATGGCGAGCAGGTGGCCCTTGGGCTTCTGGTGCAGTTGCTGGCGGAGGGGCGCGACGCCGACTTCATGTCCGACATGCTGGCCTTCTACACCCGCCTCGGCCTGCCGCGTGCGCTGGAGGATTTCGGTGTCGCGACCGATGCGGTGGTGGACGGCATCGTTTCCGTGTCTTGGGAGACCGCGCCCTATCTGCGCAATTTCGTGCAGCCGCTCTCCAAGGAGATCCTCGCGGATGCGTTCCGCACGCTCGCCGACTGGCGCGCGGAATGAACCGATGGGGTAGTCTCGCCGTTGTGGTCGCGGCAGGACCACTGAGGAGGCCCCATGAGCGACGCCAGCCGAGATGCCCACCACGTGGTTCAGCGTGAGGACGGCCCAGGCGGGGGCCGGTACGTGATCCGCCTCGGCGGTGGTGCGGAAGCGGAACTCAGCTACCAGCGCCGGGGCGACGGGCCCCTGGTCGTCACCCGCACCGGCGTGCCGCCGGCCTTCGAGGGGCAGGGCATCGCGGCGCGGCTGGTGGACGCGCTCATTGCCGATGCGCGCGCACAAGGGTTCAAGATCACCCCGCTCTGCTCCTATGTCGCGGCGCAATTCCGCCGTCATCCGGAATGGCAGGATTTGCGGGCGTAAGGGCACGACGAAAGGCTCCGGCGATCGGTCGACCGCCGGAGCTATTGCCCGGTGCCCGTGGTTCAGTCCGCGCCGAGCAGCGTCTTGTCCACGGAGGCGCCGAGCGTGTATTTCGGGTCCACCATGTTGCCGACGCGCAGATGCCCGGCCTGCGTCAGCAGCATGTAGGCCTCCAACTCGTCATAGCCGTAGTCGGCGGCCATCCAACGCACCAGCTCGCGATAGGCGATGCGCGCCGCGTCCTCCATGGGGCGGCCGGAGCCGATGGTCATGATGCGGTCGTGCGTCTCAAGCCGCGGCCAGCGGAAGTTCCACCCCTTGATGAGGTCGATCTGCACGGTGGTTACGGTGGGATGCTCGATGGCGAATCCGCACAGTTCGCCATCGCCCTGCGTCGCGTGGCAATCACCAAGATAGAGCAGCGCGCCCGGCGCATGCACCGGCAGGTAGATGACGGCGCCGGGGGCCACATCCGGCAGGTCCATGTTGCCCCCGTAGTAGTCCGGCACGAGGGAGGAAATGGCCTCGATTTCCGGCGCGGTGCCGATGGTGCCGATGAAGGGCTGGTAGGGCAGGCTGATTCGCTCGTTCCAGCGCACGCCGGTCGCCCGGTCCACGTGCAGCTTCTTGACGATCTCCGGCAAAGGCGCGTTGAGGATCGCGGTGTCGCCCGTACCGACGAGGCCGCCGAACTCCGGCATGATGCAGGTGGTGCCGATGGGCTGCGGCCCGCGTGGGACGATGTCGTGGATATAGACGGCGAGGCAGTCGCCCTTCTCTGCACCGTTGACGAAGATCGGCCCGTTCTGTGGATTGAGGAAGGGGAAGTTGAGGATTTCGGACGGCTTGTCGCTCTCGCTTTTGATCTGCCCTTCCATGGCGTCGTGGGTCTCGGCGCTCACCACCGCGCCTGGGTCCACGTGCAGCACGGGCGTGGCATAGGGGCCGTAGACGTAATGATACTTGCCCTGGCTCGCCTCGGTGATCTCGTAGCGTTCGCCGGCGCGCCCCTTGGCTTCGCCGCGGGCAGCCATGATGGAGCCTTCGAGCCAGGCCGGATCCGGCGGGGAATAGGGGGGCGGTGTCAGATGCCGGGACATATGCCTTCTCCTTGCGGGCGGGCTGGCGTCGCTGGCAGCTGCCACGTGCGCGGAGCCGGGCGGCTCCGTCGGGATGTGGGTCGGTAAGGTCAGCGCCGGGCCGCGGTGCGCGGCTCGGCTTCGGGCGAGGACGCGGTCAGCTTCGACCGGCCGGAGATATAGTCCTCGCAATAATCCTCGAGGCTCTGGCGCCGGCGCATGCTGTCGCGGCGGAGCATCACATAGGCCTCGTCGTCGTCCACCTGATGCTCTTCCATCAGCAGCAGGATGGTCTTGATGACCGCCCTGCGGCGGCGGCGGCGATCCTGCTGGGCGTTCAGCTCACTCGCCATCTCCTTGCGCAGGAGATACTGGTTCACGCCCAAGAATTGAGTGGTGTAGACGGCGCCGGCATAGACCGGCTTGCGCAGGAAGGCCGTAGCGCCCTGGTTCATCAAGGCCTTCAGCCGGCTGGGTGCCTCGATGCCGACCAGCCCGATCACCGGCACCGGCGGCGTGCGGGCCGCGCCGAGGTCACACGGCAACACGCTGTCGAGATCGCCGTCGATGAAGAGCAGGTCCGCGCGCTCCTCCACCAGGGCGAGGTCAAGATGGCGCCCGGCCTCGGGCGCGTCTGCGCGGGCGACCATGAGCCCGAGCTTGCCGAGCACGCTCTCCAGCGTGTCGATGCCGCCCTCGCCGGAGGCGACGATGAGCGCACGGGCGCCGCGAAAGTTCTGGAGGAGGTTGCGCGACATGGCTCGCCCGCTCCTTACTTGGCGACCCGCAGCCGCGGCGCGGATGCGAACCAGCTGTCGGTGGGTGAGGAACGCACCAGGTAGGGGTCCGGCCGGATGGGCGCCGGCTCCTCGCGGATGATGTCGAACTCCGTCCCGCGCGAGCGGCCGATGCGCGGCGTGAGATGAAGATGCATGGTCTCCGCATCCACCCAAACATCGCCCTGGGGCGCGGCGAGCCGCTGGCGCGCCACCGCCGCCTTCACCGCGAGGATTTCATCGGTGCCCGCCTCGGCCAGCGCGCCGGCCAGCAGCTTCACCGCGATGTAGGAGGCTTCCGCATCCGCCGAGGTCAAGGGCGCAGAAGGGTAAGCCGCGGCGTGGCGGGAGACGAAGGCGTCGTTCACCGGATTGCGCAGGGCCGAGAAATAGACGCTGGAGGAGATGTGGCCGTCGCGGGCCTCCGGCTCCAGCTCGTCCAGATCGGGCTCGGAGAGGTTGCAGC
>JAEWBL010000522.1 GCA_023391175.1 Pseudomonadota bacterium | reverse complement strand
ATCTCAAGGTCTTCACCTACGGCAACGAGAACATGGGCGGGGTGAAGGGCGAGGAGGAGCCCGGTAAGCGCTACTGGATCTCCTCTTCCCTCGTAATCTCCCCCCGCGAGCAGATCGACTTCCTGCGCCGCATGCTGAAGGGGGAGCTGCCGGTGTCTGCCGATGCCGTGGACCAGACCATCCGCATCATGGCGATCGAGGAGCAGCCGGCCGGCTGGCTCACCTTCGGCAAGACGGGCTCCGGCTACGGCCGCTTCCCGGACGGGCGCAGCGACCGGTCACGGCCGTTCGGCTGGTTCGTCGGCTTTGCGAAGAAGGACGGCCGCACCGCGGTGTTCGTGCGCTATACCTCCCTCGACATGGCGTCCCCCGAATCCCTCGGGCTGGTGGCGCGGCGGCAGACGCTGGCGGCGCTCGTCCCCGTGTTGTCGGCGCAGGCCCCCTGAGCCGCTAGGCGGAGGCCTTCCGATAGACGTCCGCGAGGAGTTGAGCGTGCCCGTCTCCGCCATCGTGTCGGCCTTCGTCGCCGCCCTCGTGGGCTTCGGCGGCACCCTCGCCCTCATCCTCTCCGCCGCCGCGGCGGTGGGGGCGAGCCCGGCGCAGGCCTCGTCCTGGGTGGCGGCGCTATGCCTCGCAGTGGCCGGATCGAGCGCATTCCTCTCCATCCACCACCGCATGCCCATCATCAGCTCGTGGTCCACGCCGGGTGCTGCGCTGCTCGCTGCGTTCGGCGCGGGGATCGGCATGGAGCGGGCGGTGGGCGCTTTTCTGGTGGCCGGCCTGCTCATGGTGGCCTGCGCCGCGGTGAAGCCGCTCGGCACGCTGGTGGCGCGCATTCCCGTTGCGGTGGCGGCGGCGATGCTCGCGGGCGTGCTGGTGCGCTTCGTCACCGCGCTGGCCGAACATGCGGTGAAGAGCCCGGCGCTGGTCCTGCCGGTGGTGGTCGCCTTCTTCCTGACGCGCCGGCTCGCGCCGAGTTGGTCGGTGCCGGCGGCGCTCGTCGCCGGCATCGGCGCGGCCCTCGGTCTGGGGGCGGTCGGACCCATGCCTGCGCCCGAACTCTCGGCGCTGGTGTGGGTGACGCCGGAGTTCGATGGCGGCGTGCTGATCAGCATCGCCTTGCCGCTGTTCCTCGTGACCATGGCGTCGCAGAACCTGCCCGGCTTCGCCGTGCTGACGGCCAGCGGCTACGTGCCGCCGGTGCGCTCCATTCTCGCCACGACAGGCATCGCCTCGGTGCTGACGGCGCCATTCGGTGCCCATGCCTCGAACCTTGCCGCCATCACCGCCGCTCTCTGCACCGGGCCGGAGTGCGACCCCGACCCGCGGGCGCGGTGGAAGGCGGGGCCGGTCTATGCCCTGTTCTATCTGCTGCTGGCGGCGGCGGGCGCCTCGCTGGTGGCGGTGTTCGCGGCGCTGCCGCCGGCGCTGGTCGCCACCATCGCGGGGCTGGCGCTGATCGCCCCCCTCACCGGCTCGCTCACCGCGGCGCTCAACGTGGACAAGGACCGCACCGCCGCCATCGTGACATTCGCCACCACGGCGTCGGGCATCAGCGCACTTGGTCTCGGCGCCCCGGTCTGGGGGCTGGCCGCCGGCCTTGCGGTCTTCGCCATGGATACCGTGCGCCGCCGCTGAAGGGGGCGGCCCAACAAAAACCCCGCGGACGATGGACGCCCGCGGGGTGGGAGGATGTCTGTCCGGCTGCCGGAGCCGGACGCCGCGATGCTAGCCGTTGGACTTGCGAGCCTTCATCTGCGCCCAGACCGCGATCACCTCGCCGACGAAGCCGCGGCGGAACAGGGAGACGGCGAGGACGAAGATGACGCCCTGGATGACCAGCACCCACTCGCCGAGGCCGGCGAGATAGTTCTGCATGGTCACGATCACGGCCGCGCCCACCACCGGGCCGAGGATGGTGCCCATGCCGCCCACCAGCGTCATCAGGATCACCTCGCCCGACATCTGCCAGGCGACATCGGTGAGCGAGGCGAGCTGGAAGACCAGCACCTTGGTAGAACCGGCTAGACCGGCCAGCGCCGCCGAGAGCACGAAGGCGAGCAGCTTGTACTGGTTCGCCCGGTAGCCGAGGGAGATGGCGCGCGGCTCGTTCTCGCGGATCGCCTTCAGCACCTGCCCGAAAGGCGAGTGGATGGTGCGGTAGATGACGAAGAAGCCGAACAGGAAGATCGCCAGCACGAAATAATAGAGGTGGATGTCCTGGCTGATGTCGATGACGCCGAACAGCGGGCGCCGCGGCACCGCCTGGAGGCCGTCCTCACCGCCGGTGAACTTCGCCTGCAGGCAGAAGAAGAAGAACATCTGCGCCAAAGCCAACGTGACCATGGCGAAGTAGATGCCCTGCCGGCGGATGGCGAGCAGGCCGGAGATCAGCCCCAGCAGCGCCGCGAATGCGACACCCGCCAGGATGGCGAGCTCCGGCGTGAAGCCCAACACCTTGGTGGTGTGGGCGCAGATGTAGGCCGACCCGCCGAAGAACATGGCGTGGCCGAACGACAGGAGCCCCGTGTAGCCGAGCAGCAGGTTGAAGGCGCACGCGAACAGCGCAAAGCACATCACCTTCATCAGGAACACGGGATAGACGCCGAACGGCGCCACCAGCAGCACCGCCACGGCGGCGATGCCGAACAGGAGCATGGCGTTCGAGCTGGCGCCGGAGGTGGCCGGGGCGGAAGCGGGATGGGTCGCGGAGCTCATGTAGCAGCCCTCACTTGGCCGTGCCGAACAGGCCGGCGGGCTTCACCATGAGCACGATGGCCATGATGACGAAGATCACGGTGGACGAGGCCTCGGGATAGAAGACCTTGGTCAGGCC
>JAEWBL010000493.1 GCA_023391175.1 Pseudomonadota bacterium | reverse complement strand
TCGCGAGTGGGCTCTGGCGGCGCTCAAGCATGTGGCGACGCTCGCCACCAAGCTGGGCTTCACCGTCGCCATCGGCTGCGAGGATGCGTCCCGCGCCGATCCGGACTTCCTGTGCCGGGTGGCCGAGGCGGCGCGGGAGGCGGGGGCGTTCCGCCTGCGCCTCGCCGACACGCTGGGCGTGCTCGACCCCTTCTCCACCTATGCGCTGGTGCGCCGGGTGGCCAATGCGACGGACCTCGAGATCGAGTTCCACGCCCATGACGACCTCGGCCTTGCCACCGCCAACACCCTCGCGGCCGTCACCGGCGGCGCCCGCCATGCCAGCGTGACGGTGGTCGGGCTCGGCGAGCGGGCTGGCAATGCGGCGCTGGAGGAGGTGGCCATCGCGCTGCGCCAGACCGCCCGCGCCGAAAGCGGCATCGATCCCCGCGCCCTGCGCCCGCTGGCC
This sequence comes from Pseudomonadota bacterium, assembly GCA_023391175.1. GTDB lineage: Bacteria > Pseudomonadota > Alphaproteobacteria > Rhizobiales > Xanthobacteraceae > Xanthobacter. The sequence goes on along the minus strand of JAEWBL010000493.1, from coordinate 9,492 downwards.
GAAAAGGTGATGGCCGCCGCCGGCCGCCCCATGCCGCGGACCAAGGCCATCGTGGGCGAGGACGTGTTTACCCACGAAAGCGGCATCCATGTCGCAGGCCTGCTCAAGGATCGGGGCACCTACGAGGCATTGAACCCGGAGCTTCTGGGCCGCTCCCATCGCGTGGTGCTGGGCAAGCATTCGGGCCTCGCCGCCGTGTCCAAGGCCCTCGCCGACGAGGGGCTGACGGTGGACGAGGCGCGCGGTCGCGCCATCCTCGCCCGGGTGCGCGACTTCTCGGTCCGCACCAAGGAGACGGTGACGCCCCAGGTGCTCCGCCGCTTCTACGAGGACAGCTTCACCGAAGAGGCGCTGAAGCGCCGCCACGCAGCCGTGATGGGAGCCTGACCCATGATCATGGGAAGCCCGAAGTGGCATGGGACCGAGGTGCCCCTCTCCGCGGCCGCTGCGGCGGACGCCCCGGCGGCATCCTTCACGGTGTGGCAGCTCATCCGCGAGGATGTGAACTGCGTGAAGGCGCGCGACCCGGCGGCCCGGCACACCTTCGAGATCGTCCTCACCTATCCCGGCGTCCACGCCATCATCTGGCACCGGCTTGCCAGCCGGCTCTGGCGGCGGGGGGTGAAATTCCCGGCCCGCTTCCTCTCCTGGCTGGGACGCTTCCTGACCAATGTGGACATCCACCCCGGAGCCACCATCGGCCGGCGCTTCTTCATCGATCACGGCGCCTGCGTGGTCATCGGCGAGACCGCCGAGATCGGGGATGATGTAACTCTGTACCATGGCGTGACCCTCGGCGGCACGTCCTGGACGGCGGGCAAGCGCCATCCCACGTTGCGCAACGGTGTGCTGGTGGGGGCGGGGGCAAAGATCCTTGGGCCGATCACGGTTGGTGCCGGCTGCCGGATCGGCGCCAATTCCGTGGTGATCGAGGACGTGCCGCCGGCCATGACGGTGGTGGGCATTCCCGGCCGGGTGGTGAAGCCCACGTCCGACCGCCGCAAGCTCGGCGACGGCCGCATCGACCTCGAGCACCACCTCATGCCGGACCCGGTGGGCGAGGCCATCGTCTCGCTGCTGGACCGGATCGAGTTCCTCGAGGCACGCCTCGCCCACCTGCAGAGCGAGCGTCAGCGTGGCCGGGCGGCGAGCGCCGACGAGGCGGCCTGACATCGTGGACTTTGGTTGACCAGACTTGCGCTGACCAGACTTGGGCTGATCGACAGGAGAAAGAGCGACATGTCCATCATCGACAAGCTGAAGTCCCTCGGAAGCGCCGAGGAGTTCTTCGAGGTGCTGCAGGTGGAATACCAGCCGGAAGTGCTGCAGGTGCTGCGCCTCCACATCCTGCGGCGCATGGGCCAGTACCTCGTCTCCGCCGAGTTCGACGGCATGAGCGAGGAGGAGATCTATTCCGCCGCCCAGACCATGCTCGGGCAGGCCTATGAGGACTTCATCAAGTCCAACCCCATGGCGGAGCGGGTGTTCAAGGTGCTGAAGGAGCACGATCCGAACCGCCCGGCGGCTCCGGCCGCCAAGCCTGCTTTCGTCCAGCTCGGCTCGCTCAAGACCGGAAGCTGAGACGGCCGCTTTCGTCCCGCCCGTCGGCGTTCGCGCACGGCGGTGGGGCCAACCTTCCGCCGGAACGCCCCGAAGCGCTCCGGCCGGCTGCCCTCTCCCTGCCTTTTGTTCGTTGATATTGACGTTGTTTTATTTTTTTCATCCGGCTGGTCGCTCGGCCGTGTGCGGGGAGAGGGCAGATTTCTCGTTTCCGGCGCCAGATCGCGCCGATGAAAGCGCGGCGATGACCGCGCTGGGCGTGCCCCGGCACCGTTGACCGCCGGACTTATCCCGGCTTTGTAGCCGGCTTTCCGCGCGGCATGCGGACAGGACCCGCCCTTTGCGCCACTGGCGCCCAAATTCCACATTCCCTGGCAGTTATCGTGCAGTCCCGCCTGCAAACGGGCGGACTCTCGCGCCCCTTTTCAAATTCGCACGGTGCCGCACCGATCCGCCCTGGCCCTGCCAGCGACCCGCGCGGGCGGTGGCAAGCGTGACCATTCCGGGGGGCCTCCGGCGGTAGGCCGCTGCACCGCTCTGCGGGATGGTTTTCCGCATGGTGCAAAAGAGCGGAAAATCGCGGTGAAACGACCCGTTTTTGCGGCAAAATCCCGCTCCATGCCACTATTTGTGCAGTGCGGCCGGCTTGAACCCCCGGACGGATGGGAGTAGTCAGGCGCCGCGTTCCTGCGGCGGCTCGTCTCATGTGCCGGCCACGCAGCGGTTTCCGGGGACTTGGGATGGCCCGCAACAAGATCGCCCTCATCGGGGCCGGCCAGATCGGCGGCACGCTCGCCCTTCTCGCGGGTCTGAAGGAGTTGGGCGACATCGTGCTGTTCGACGTCGCCGACGGCGTTCCCGACGGCAAGGCCCTGGACCTCGCCCAGCTCGCCCCCGTGGAGGGGTTTGACGCAGGCATCTGGGGCGCCTCCAGCTATGACGCCATCGCCGGCGCCGACGTGGTGATCGTCACCGCCGGCGTCCCGCGCAAGCCGGGCATGAGCCGGGACGACCTCCTCGCCATCAATCTCAAGGTGATGGAGCAGGTGGGCGCGGGCCTGCGCAAATATGCGCCTGACGCTTTCGTCATCTGCATCACCAATCCGCTCGATGCCATGGTCTGGGCGCTCCAGCGCACCAGCGGCCTGCCGCCGGAAAAGGTGGTGGGCATGGCGGGCGTGCTGGATTCCGCCCGCTTCCGCTTCTTCCTCTCGGAGGAGTTCGGCGTCTCGGTGGTGGATGTGACCGCCTTCGTCATGGGCGGGCACGGGGATACCATGGTGCCGCTGGTGCGCTATTCCGCCGTGGGCGGCATCCCGGTGCCGGACCTCATCCGCATGGGCTGGACCAGCGAGGAGCGCGTCGCCGCCATCGTGCAGCGCGTGCGCGACGGCGGGGCGGAGATCGTCAACCTGCTCAAGACGGGCTCGGCCTTCTATGCGCCGGCCGCCGCCGCCATCGCCATGGCGGAGAGCTACCTGAAGGACAAGAAGCGCGTGCTCCCCGTCGCCGCAAGGCTCGATGGGGAATACGGGCTGAGGGACATCTATCTCGGCGTGCCGGCTGTCATCGGCGCGCGGGGGGTGGAGCGTATCGTGGAGGTCGATCTCGACCGTGCCGAGCGCGCCATGTTCGAAAGATCGGTCGCAGCAGTCGAAGGACTGGTGGAGGCCTGCCTGAAGATCGCACCCGGCCTCGGGAAGTGATCTCGCTTGTGACGGCGTGCCGGAAGGCGCGCCGTTTTCGTGCCGGGGTACAACCGGCGTGGTGAAGGAGACGAGTGTTCCCCTCCTCGGGGGAGACCGCATCCTCGCCCCTGTCCTTCGGACGGGGGTAGTGGCGCGGGTTCCCCTTCTGCGGTGGAGGCGGTCCGGACATGGCGATCCCGCATTTGCGCGGGACCCGGGACGGACCGGGGCGGGGGATGGGACACATCGCAACCCTGAGGGACACGGAAGATGAATATTCACGAGTATCAGGCCAAGGCGCTGCTGAAGAGCTTCGGCGCCCCGGTCTCGCGCGGCATTCCCGTGCTGAAGGTCGAGGAGGCGGAAGCCGCCGCCAAGGAGCTGGGTGGCCCGCTCTGGGTGGTGAAGTCGCAGATCCACGCCGGCGGCCGCGGCAAGGGCAAGTTCAAGGAGCCCGAGGCCGGCGAGAAGGGCGGCGTGCGCCTCGCCAAGTCCGTGGACGAGGTGAAGGAATTCGTCGGCCAGATGCTCGGCCGCACCCTCGTTACCATCCAGACCGGCCCGGCCGGCAAGCAGGCGAACCGCCTCTACATCGAGGAAGGCTCGGACATCGAGAAGGAGTTCTACATCTCCCTGCTCGTGGACCGCGTCACCTCGCGCGTGGCCTTCGTGGTCTCCACCGAAGGCGGCATGGACATTGAGGAAGTCGCCCACTCCACCCCTGAGAAGATCGTCACCTTCTCGGTGGACCCGGTGACCGGCGTGCAGGGCTTCCACGGCCGCAAGATCGCCAAGGCCCTCGGCCTTTCGGGCGAACTCGCCAAGCAGGCCGGCAAGCTCGCCGAAGTGCTCTACACCGCCTTCGTCGAGACCGACATGGCGATGCTGGAGATCAACCCGCTCATCGTCACCAAGGACGGCAACCTGCGCGTGCTCGACGCCAAGGTGTCCTTCGACTCCAACTCCCTGTTCCGCCATCCCAAGCTCGTCGAGCTGCGCGACCTGACGGAAGAGGACGAGAAGGAGATCGAGGCGTCCAAGTACGACCTCGCCTACATCGCCCTCGACGGCACCATCGGCTGCATGGTCAACGGCGCCGGCCTCGCCATGGCGACCCTCGACATCATCCAGCTCTACGGCGAGAGCCCGGCGAACTTCCTCGACGTGGGCGGTGGCGCCAACGAGGAGAAGGTGACGGCGGCGTTCAAGATCATCACGGCCGACCCGAACGTGAAGGGCATCCTCGTCAACATCTTCGGCGGCATCATGAAGTGCGACGTGATCGCCAACGGCGTGATCGCGGCGGTGAAGGCGGTGGGCCTCCAGGTTCCCCTCGTGGTGCGCCTCGAAGGCACCAATGTGGAAGAAGGCAAGCAGATCATCCGTGAGAGCGGGCTCAACGTGATCCCTGCCGATGATCTCGATGACGCGGCGCAGAAGATCGTCGCTGCCGTGAAGAAGGATGCTGCGTTATGTCCGTGCTGATCGACGCCAACACCAAGGTCATCACCCAGGGCTTCACCGGCAAGAACGGCACCTTCCATGCCCAGCAGGCCATCGCCTACGGGACGAAGATGGTCGGCGGTACCTCGCCGGGCAAGGGTGGCACCACCCACCTCAACCTGCCGGTGTTCGACACCGTGCTGGAAGCCAAGGAAGCCACCGGCGCCGATGCCTCGGTGATCTACGTGCCGCCTCCGGGCGCCGCCGATGCCATCCTCGAGGCGATCGATGCGGAGATCCCGCTCATCGTCTGCATCACCGAGGGCATTCCGGTGCTCGACATGGTGAAGGTGAAGCGCGCCCTCTCGGGCTCCAAGAGCCGCCTCATCGGCCCCAACTGCCCCGGCATCGTCACCGCCGGCCAGTCGAAGATCGGCATCATGCCGGCCAACATCTTCAAGACCGGCTCGGTGGGCATCGTCTCGCGTTCCGGCACGCTGACCTATGAGGCGGTGTTCCAGACCTCCCAGGAAGGCCTCGGCCAGACCTCGGCGGTGGGCATCGGCGGCGACCCGGTGAAGGGCACCGAGTTCATCGACGTGCTGGAGATGTTCCTGGCCGACCCCAAGACCGAGTCGATCGTGATGATCGGCGAGATCGGCGGCTCGGCCGAGGAGGATGCGGCGCAGTTCCTCGCCGACGAGGCGAAGAAGGGCCGCAAGAAGCCGATGGTCGGCTTCATCGCCGGCCGCACGGCCCCTCCCGGCCGTCGCATGGGCCATGCCGGTGCCATCATCTCCGGCGGCAAGGGCGGCGCCGAGGACAAGATCGCGGCCATGGAGGCGGCGGGCATCCGCGTGTCTCCGTCCCCCGCGCGCCTCGGCAAGACCCTCGTCGAGGTGCTGAAGGGCTGAGGTGGGTCCCCCGGCCTAGCCGGGGGATCGCCTTCTGGGGCATCCGCCGCGCAATCGCCATGAAGTTCGGCGACTGGCGAGCGCGGTTCGGGCAGGGGTGCGGAGCCGGCCTTCCGGTCGGTGGCGGCCCTGCCCATATAAAGGTTGTCGAGCACCGCTGTCGAAGGCCGCCACGAGCCTCGCAGGGGTGACGGGGCGTCCGGCAAGGGCCGGGCGCCGGATTTGTGGCAGACGAGCGGCCTTGGGGCTTCATTTTCCGCGCGAAATGCGCTCAAGGAGAGTGAGGCGCCACGGTCTTCCGGGAACAAGCCCATGTCGCGCGCGGAACAGAACGACGTTTTCCTGAACACCTCCTTCCTCTATGGCGCCAATGCCGCCTGGATCGAGGATCTCTACGCCCGCTATGAGACCGATCCCAATTCGGTCAGCGCTGAATGGCAGGCCTTCTTCGCGGCGCTGAAGGACGATCCCAACCAGGTGATCGAGAACGCCCGCGGCGCCTCCTGGAGAAGCCCAACTGGCCGGTGCACGCCAATGGCGAGCTGGTCTCGGCCATGGACGGCCAGTGGATCGAGGTGGAGAAGGCCATCTCCGAGAAGGTGAAGGCCAAGGCGCAGAAGTCCGGCGTCGAGTTCTCCGCCACCGAGGTGCAGCAGGCCACCCGCGATTCCGTCAAGGCGCTGATGATGATCCGCGCCTACCGCATGCGCGGCCATCTGCACGCCAATCTCGACCCGCTGGGCCTGACCCCGCCGCGCGAGGCGCCCGAGCTCGACCCCGCCTCCTACGGCTTCTACGAGGCCGACCTCGACCGCAAGATCTTCATCGACCACGTGCTCGGCCTCGAATTCGCGACCGTCCGCCAGATGGTCGCCATCCTGCGCCGCACCTATTGCTCGTCCATCGGCGTCGAGTTCATGCACATCTCCTCCCCCGAGGAGAAGGCCTGGATCCAGGAGCGCATCGAGGGCGTCGACAAGGAAGTCACCTTCACCCGCGAGGGCAAGCGCGCCATCCTCAACAAGCTGGTTGAGGCCGAGGGCTTCGAGAAGTTCCTCGACGTGAAGTACACCGGCACCAAGCGCTTCGGCCTCGACGGCGGCGAGAGCCTGATCCCGGCGCTGGAGCAGATCATCAAGCGCGGCGGCAATCTCGGCCTCAAGGAGATCGTGTTCGGCATGGCCCACCGCGGCCGCCTGAACGTGCTCACCCAGGTGATGGGCAAGCCGCATCGCGCGCTGTTCCACGAGTTCAAGGGCGGCTCCTGGGCCCCCGACGACGTGGAAGGCTCGGGCGACGTGAAGTACCACCTCGGTGCCTCGTCCGACCGCGAGTTCGACAACAACAAGGTCCACCTGTCGCTGACCGCCAACCCGTCCCACCTCGAGATCGTCGATCCGGTGGTGCTGGGCAAGGCGCGCGCCAAGCAGGACCAGCTCGGCGACACCGAGCGCACCAAGGTGCTGCCGCTGCTGCTGCACGGCGATGCCGCCTTCGCCGGCCAGGGCGTGGTGGCCGAGTGCCTCGGCCTCTCCGGCCTGAAGGGTCACCGCACCGGCGGCTCGATCCACTTCATCATCAACAACCAGATCGGCTTCACCACCAATCCGCGCTACTCGCGCTCCTCGCCCTATCCGTCGGATGTGGCGAAGATGATCGAGGCGCCGATCTTCCACTGCAACGGCGACGACCCGGAATCCGTGGTGTTCTGCGCCAAGGTGGCCACCGAGTTCCGCCAGCGCTTCCACAAGCCGGTGGTTGTGGACATGTTCTGCTACCGCCGCTTCGGCCATAACGAGGGCGACGAGCCCGCGTTCACCCAGCCGAAGATGTACAAGGTGATCCGCCAGCACGCGAGCGTGCTGGAGCTCTACGGCAAGAAGCTGGAAGCCGAAGGCGTCGTCACCGCCGGCGAACTCGAGACCATGCGCAACGCGTGGCGCGACCGCCTCGAGGCCGAGCACGAGGCCGGCCAGGCCTACAAGCCCAACAAGGCCGACTGGCTCGACGGCCGCTGGGCGGGCTTCAAGCCCACCCACGAGGACGATGATCCGCGCCGCGGCAATACCGGCCTGCCGGAAGAAGAACTGAAGGCCATCGGCCGGAAGATCACCACCGTGCCGGAGGGCTTCCAGGTCCACCGCACGATCCAGCGCTTCCTCGACAACCGCAAGAAGGCGATCGAGGAGGGCAAGGGCATCGACTGGGCCACCGGCGAGGCGCTCGCCTTCTCCTCGCTGCTGCTGGAAGGCCACCCGGTCCGACTGTCCGGCCAGGACGTGGAGCGCGGCACCTTCTCCCAGCGCCACTCGGTGCTGCTCGACCAGGAGACCGAGGCCCGCTACAAGCCCTTCAACCACCTCTCCGAGACCCAGGCCAAGTACGAGGTCATCAATTCGATGCTCTCGGAGGAGGCGGTGCTCGGCTTCGAATATGGCTACACCCTGTCCGAGCCCAACACCCTGGTGCTCTGGGAGGCGCAGTTCGGCGACTTCGCCAACGGTGCCCAGGTGGTGTTCGACCAGTTCATCTCCTCGGGCGAGCGCAAGTGGCTGCGCATGTCCGGCCTCGTCTGCCTGCTGCCGCATGGCTATGAGGGTCAGGGTCCGGAGCACTCCTCCGCCCGCCTCGAGCGCTATCTGCAGCTGTGCGCCGAGGACAACATGCAGGTGGCCAACGTCACCACCCCGGCGAACTACTTCCACATCCTGCGCCGGCAGATGAAGCGGGAGTTCCGCAAGCCGCTCATCCTGATGACGCCCAAGTCGCTGCTGCGCCACAAGCGGGCGGTGTCCAGTCTCTCGGAGATGGTGACCGGCACCACCTTCCACCGCGTGCTGTGGGACGACGCCCAGTCGCACCCGGACGAGAACGCCATCAAGCTGAAGCCGGACGACAAGATCCGCCGTGTCGTGCTCTCCTCGGGCAAGGTCTATTACGACCTGCTGGAGGAACGCGAGAAGCGCGGCGTGGACGACGTCTACCTGCTGCGCGTGGAGCAGCTCTATCCGTTCCCGCTCAAGACGCTGGTGCAGGAACTCGGCCGCTTCAAGAATGCCGAGGTGGTGTGGTGCCAGGAGGAGCCGAAGAACCAGGGGTCCTGGGCCTTCGTGCAGCCCTATCTGGAGTGGGTGCTGGAGCAGATCGGCGGCACGGTGCGGCGTCCGCGCTATGCGGGCCGTCCGGCCTCCGCCGCCACCGCCACCGGCCTGATGTCCAAGCACATGGCGCAGCTCAAGGCCTTCCTCGAGGAAGCCCTGGGCTGATCCGACCCCAGTACCGGTCACAAACAGAACCGCCCCGAAAGAGGACGCGCCGTGCCGCACTTCCTGCTCCGCCTCTCCCCGCCGCGCCCGAGCTTTCCCTCGGACGCGAGCGCGGCCGAGATGGATGCCATGGGCGCGCACTTCGCGTTCTGGCAGGCCGAGGCGGAGGCCGGCACGGCCCTCGCCGTCGGTCCCGTGGCGGACCCGGCGGGCATCTGGGGGATGGCCGTCATCGAAGTCCCCGACGAGGCCGCCGCGACCGGCCTCTCGCGTCGGGATCCCGTCATCAAGGCGGACCTGGGCTTCACCTATGCGGTGATGCCCATTCTGTCGCTCATCGAGCGCCGGGCGCCACGCCCGGCCCAAGCCGAAGTCTGAGGGAGGCCCCCTCAAGGGGCGAACACAATGACCGAGATCCGCGTGCCCACCCTGGGCGAGTCCGTTACCGAGGCGACCATCGGCAAGTGGTTCAAGAAGCCCGGCGAGGCCGTCAAGGCCGATGAGCCGCTGGTGGAGCTTGAGACCGACAAGGTGACGGTCGAGGTGCCGGCCCCGGCCTCGGGCGTCCTCTCCGAGATCGTCGCCAAGGACGGCGAGACCGTCGGCGTCGGCGCGCTGCTC
>JAEWBL010000412.1 GCA_023391175.1 Pseudomonadota bacterium | reverse complement strand
CGCGCCCGAGAGGGTGCCGGCATCGAGGGCGGCGACCAGATCCTCGGCCACCAGATGGCCACCGCGGCCCGCATTGACGATCCGGGCGCCCGTCGGCAGCCGCGCGAACAGCCGCGCATCGAGAATGCCCCGCGTCTCGGCGGTGAGCGGCAGCAGGCAGACGAGGATGTCGGTGCGGGCCAGGAACGGGGAGAGCCCGGCCTCGCCCGCGAAGGTCTCCACATTCGGGATATCCCGGGGCGAGCGGCTCCAGCCCGCCAGCGGAAAACCGAAGGCCGCAAGCGGGCCGAGCGCCGCCTGCCCCAGCGAGCCGAGCCCCATGATGCCGACGCGCCGTTGCGCTGCCGGCGTTTCATAGTGCTGCGCCCAGAGGTGCCGCTTCTGCTGGTCGATATAGGTCGGCAGGTCGCGGTGGAGCGCGAGGACGGCCATGGTCACGTATTCGACCATGCCCTCCACGATGCCGGGCTCCACCATGCGCACCACGGGAATGCGGGGCGGGATGCGGGTGAGGTCGAGGTGGTCCACGCCGGCCCCGGTGGAGAAGATCACTTCGAGGTTCGGAAACGTTGCGGCGAGATCCACCCGCACGTCCCAGACGGCGACCCAGCGGATGTCGGCCGGGTCTCCCATGTCGGGCCAGATGTGCACGTCGATATCCGGCGCCATTTCACCGATCAGCCGGCGCCAGATCTCGCCCCGGGCGGGATCGGCCATGTAGAGGAGTGCCATGGGTGAAGCCTGATGTGCGTGAGGGGGTTCAGGAAACGGCGACCCACAGCTTGCGCACGGTCTCCAGCGTTTCCCAGGTTCCGACGAAGCCCGGCCGCAGCACGAACGTGTCGCCGGCGCAGAAGCGGCGCGGGGCGCCGCCATCCTCCGTCAACACGACCACGCCGGAGAGGATCGTGCAATATTCCCAGGTCTCGCCCTTGATGGAGCGGGTGACGCCGGGCGTCGCCTCCCAGATGCCGGTGCGGATGTCCCTGTGGCCGGCCGCTGCGATTTCCCAGGTCTTGTAGCTCGGATCGCCGGCGATCAGCCGGTCCGGCGCCGGTTTGCTTTCGCGCGGCGCTCCGGGGGCGGCGAGGTCGAAGGCGATGAGGTTGCTCATGGTCGCGGTTCCAGACGGAAGATCGGGAGGCAAAGCGAGGCAGGCGCCGGCCTAGCTGGGCCGCCGCATTTGAGAAGGAGCGTGCAGGGTCTCAGGCGTCGGCGTTCTTCCGCGGCGCGGTGCGGGCGCTGAGGGAGACGAGGATCACCATGAGGAAGGAAACCGCCGTCAAAAGCGTGCTGATGGACGCAATCGTCGGATCGATCTCGTCGCGCAGCGCCGTGAACATGCGCTTGGTCAGCGTCTGATTCTCGCCGCCCGAGACGAAGATGGCGACCACCGTCTCGTCCAGCGCCGAGATGAACGCGAACAGCAGGCCCGAGATGACGCTCGGGCGGATCTGCGGCAGCGTCACGATGAAGAAGGTGCGCAGCCGGTTCATGCCGAGGCTGCGGGAGACCATCTCCTGCGCCGGATCGAACTTCCTCAGGCCCGTCAGCACCGAGATGATGACGAAGGGCAGGCCGAGCATGACGTTGGCGAGGATGAGCCCGCTCATGGTCGCGAGCAGTCCCACATTGGCATAGACGAGGAAGACGCCGACGGCGGTGATGACGATGGGCACGACGAGCGGCAGGAGCAGCACCACCTGCAGGCTGCGCACGAGGCGCGACGCGGAGAGGTTCAGCGCGTAGGCCGCCGCCGTTCCAAGCACGGTCGCGATGATCGCGCTCGACACGGCGAGGATCAGGCTCACCCGCGTCGCCTGCATCCAGGCGGCGCTTTCCAGATAGGCCTCGTACCACCTGAGCGACCAGGAGGGCGGCGGGAAGGCGAGGAAACGGGCGCCGGAGAAGGACATCGGAATGATGATGAGGACGGGGATCATCAGCCAGACGAGGATGAGGCCCACGGCCACGTACAGGACGATGCGGGAGAGGGACATGATCAGCGCGCCCCCATGATGCGTTCAAACGGGATGATGAGGCTCGCCAGCCGGAAGATGAGGAAGACGCAGGCGAGCAGCACGATGCTGATGGAGGAGGCGGCGCCCCACTCGTTGTAGACCTCGATGTTCCGCGAGACGAGCATGGAGACCATGTAGGTGCGCCCGCCGCCCAGGAGTTCCGGCGTGATGTAGAAGCCCAGCGTCAGCACGAAGACGAGGACCATGCCAGCCACCACCCCGGGGAGCGACAGGGGCAGGAAGACCCGCGTGAAGACGTAGAAGGGCGAGCCCCCGAGGCTCGCGCCTGCCATGGTGAGCTCGGCCGGAATTTTCTGCATGGTGGCGTAGAGCGGCAGCACCATGAAGGGCAGGAGAATGTGGACGGTCGCGATCACGGTGCCCAGCTCGTTGTTGACCAGTGCGAGCGGGTCATGGATCAGCCCGAGGTCGGTCAGCAGCGTGTTCACGAGGCCACGCCGCTGCAGCAGGATAAGCCAGGCGTAGGCGCGCACCAGCACGCTGGTCCAGAAGGGCAGGATCACCATCGCGAGGATGACGATGCTCCATCGCCGCGATGCGCCGGCCGCCACATAGGCGATGGGATAGCCGAGAAGCACGGTCGCCGCGGTGACGATGAAGGCGATGCGGAAGGTCTGCAGGAAGGTCGTCAAATAGACGGGATCGCTGAAGAACCGCGCATAATGGGCCAGCGTGAAGGCACCATCCTGACGCACCGACTGCCACACCAGCCAGCACAGCGGCACGATCAGCAGGCAGCCGACCACGGCAAGCGAGGGCGCGAGCAGCAGCAGGACGAGACGCTGCTCTCCCCTCTTGTGGGCAAGCGACGGATCGGTTGACGAGGCCGACATGGCGGGCTCCTGGAGAAGCTTTGGGAGCAGTGTGCGGGGCGGGCGTCGGCCCGCCCCGGAAAAGGCATGGCCGCGGGGGCTTACTTCTGGACGAAGCCCGCCCAGCGCTTTATGGCGTCTTCACCGGCGGGCGAGGCCCACCAGGCCTGCGACACCAGCGCCTGCTTGGACGCGTTCTCCGGAGCGCTCGGCATCTGGGCCGTGCGCTCGGGCGAAATCTTGCCGGTGGCGTAGGCGGCCGGGTTGCCCGGGCCGTAGTCGATATAGGCGGGGAAGTTCGCCTGGATGTCCGGCGTCATGGCGGCATTCACGAACTTGTAGGCGGCCTCAAGATTGGGCGCGCCCTTCACGATGCACAGGGAGGTTTCCTGAAGCAGGCCCTGGTTGAAGGTGAAGCTCACCGGAGCCCCTTCCTTCATCACCGCGGCGACGCGGCCGTTCCAGGCCATCTCCATGTCGATCTCGCCATCGGCCAGGAGCTGCGCCGACTGCGCGCCGGAGGTCCACCACACCGTGATGTGCGGCTTGATCTGCTCCAGCTTCTTGAACGCCCGGTCCACGTCGAGCGGATAGAGCTTGTCGGCCGGCACGCCATCGGCGAGCAAAGCGGCTTCCATGGTGGCCTGCGGATGGTTGCGCAGGGCGCGGGTGCCTGGGAAGGCCTTCACGTCCCAGAAGTCCGCCCAGGTCTGCGGCGCCTTGCTGGCGAACTTCTTCTTGTTGTAGGCGAGCACCGACGAATAGAACTCGTAGGCCACCGAATAGGGCGTCTTGTATTGCGCCGGCATGGACGCCGCATTGGGGATCTTGGAGAAGTCGAGCTTCTCGACCATGCCCTGGTCGCCGCCGCGGACGCAGATGGTGGTCGGCGCGTCGATGACATCCCAGATGGGCTTGCCGGTGGCGGCCTGGGTCTTCAGGACCGGCCAGGCATCCGGGGCGCTGTCCTGGTTGATGGTGATGCCCAGCAGCTTGGCCGCGGGGTTAAGGATGGCCTTGGTC
>JAEWBL010000409.1 GCA_023391175.1 Pseudomonadota bacterium | reverse complement strand
GATCGGGGGCGATGACACGGAAGCGCTCGGCGAGGACCGGGATCTGGTGACGCCAGGCGAAGCTCGTCTCAGGAAAGCCATGGAGGAGAACGACCGGTGCGCCCGACCCCGCCTCCAGAAAATGCTGACGGATTCCGTTGGCGCGGACGGTGTGGTGGTGAATGTCAATCATGGCATCACGGGCGGTGAGGGCGTGAACGAGGATGTCGGCATCGGCGCCTCCTTGCCGATGCAGGGCGGGCTGAGGCACGCCACACGGGAAGCCCGTGCAGCCGGCGACCCATCCGGCGCGATCGGCTATTGTTCAGGTGTGAGACGAGATTGCTTGGTGCATCCCGGTAGAATGCTGATCGTCACAAGCGAACCTACCGGCTTCCGGGCAGGAGTGTGATACGGTCACCGGATAAGGATTATATCCCGAGGCGTTAGAATGGATTTCCTCGCTCTATCCATCCTTGCCGAGGTAGCCGGTGGAAGCAGCCTGTCGAAGGCGGCCCGCACCCTGCGCATCAGCCCCATGGCCGCCACGCGCCAGCTCTCCGCATTGGAGAAGGAAGTTGGCGCCCGGCTCGTACACCGCACGACCCGCGCTCTGGCTCTCACGCCCGAGGGGCAGTCCTTCCTGCCGCATGCGCGCGCGCTGCTTGAAGAACGCGCCAGCGCCTATGCGAGCGTGCGCCCGGTGACGGAAGGCGGCTTCGGCCTTTTACGGCTCACCAGCTCGGCCGCCTTCGGGCGCAGGGTTATTGCGCCGATGATCCCCGACTTCATGCGCGCCAATCCAGCGCTGAAGGTGGACCTGACGATGACGGACGCCCTGGTCGACCTCGTCACCGAAGGGCTGGACCTCGCGATCCGCATTGCCAAGCTGAACGACAGCAGCCTCGTCGCGCGGCGGCTCGCTGATAATCCGCGCGTGTTGCTCGCCTCGCCCGACTATCTCGAACAGTATGGCGCGCCGGCGACGCTGGGCGATCTTCCGCGGCACGAATGCCTTGCTACCAGCGGGACGACGCATTGGTCCTTCAAGACCCCCGAGCACCTGATCACGGCAAGGATCGAAGGGCGTTTCTCGGCCAATTCCATCGAGGGATTGCTGCAGGCCTGCATGGGCGGCCTGGGAATTGCCAATCTGTCCCTTTGGTTCGTGCGAGACGAGATTGCCGATGGCCGTGTGAAGGTCATTGAGTTGCAGGATGCCGTCCCCGAGCCGCTGGACGTCTGGGCCGTCTATCCGACCAGCAGGATGATCCCGTCGAAAGTCCGCCTGTTCATCGACGCGCTGGCGGCTCGCCTCAGGAGATGAGGTTGGAGGGTGGTTCAATACGTCCATGTACGACAGCGCCAGGAGCGGAACTTGCCAAGAGCGGGCCTGAACGTCCGGAATGGGGCTTATGGCAGACTGTCCGCTATTAGGGATTTCAAAGGAGAAGCGAACATACGCGCCGATGAATTGCCAAAGGGCGGAGCTGACCAAAAGGTACCTTCGAAACCTCCGCTTTGAAGTCCATATCAAATTGGTGGTGGCCTACTGCTAGCCGAGGATGCGATCCAACTCCGTTCGCAGGCCTCGGAATTACAAGACTGACTCGGTCGTGATCCCCGCTTCGATCCAGGCGCGCGTCTGCTCCAGGATCTCGTCCGAAAGAGCGGCGTCATCAATGGCGCGGGCGAGGATGACGGCGCCCACCATCGCCGCCCAGCTTCCGATTGCGGTGCGGTGCCGGTCTGCCGGATATGCCTCCGGGAGCGCCGTCTCGATACGGGCGATTTGCGAGCGAAGCCCTTCCGTCATCGCCGCGCGTGCCGCCGGGGTCTGGTGGCGTATGGCGGCGGCAAGGCCCGCCGTGGGGCAACCCTCGGCCGGATTGTCGCGATGGCGGGGCGACAGATAGGCGCTCAGATAATGGCTGAAATCGCCATTTCCGTCTGAGTCCGCCGCCAGGACATGAGCCAACGTCTGCGCGACTAGATCATCCTTCGAACTGAAATGACCATAGAAACCGCCATGGGTGAGCCCGGCGGCCTTCATCACCTCGGCTACGCTGACTGCGTCGAATCCCCTGTCGCGAAACAGCGAGCTGGCGGCGTCGAGGATACGGCGGCGGTTCTCGGCCATCTGCTCGCGGCTGACCTTCATTTCAGATTCCTTCGGCGCGTCATTGACAGTTACATGATGGTCATCATATTTAGAATCAATCATGATGGCTATCATGTATATGGCTGGTGATTGAAGAGAGAGCAACCCATGGCCGCACCCCCCTCCGTTCTTATCACCGGTGCCTCGACCGGCATCGGCGCAGCTTATGCCGAGCGGTTCGCCCGCCGAGGGCATGCTCTGGTGCTGGTCGGCCGCAACACGGCACGCATGGAGGGGCTGGCGGCTCGCCTGCGTGAGCAGACCGGAGTGGCGATCGACATCATCACGGCCGACCTGACACAGCTCGCCGACCTCGCGGCCGTGGAAGCCCGCCTACGCGACGACGCCCCCATCGGCATCCTCATCAACAATGCCGGAACGGCCCTTGGCGGCAGCTTCATCGAGCAGAGCACCGATGATGTCGCGCGGCTGCTCGCCCTCAACACCACTGCGGTGCTGCGGCTGGCCAGTGCCATCGCCCCGCGCCTGGCTCAGGCCGGCGGGGGCGCGATCGTCAATATCGGCTCGGTGGTCGGGCTGGCGCCGGAATTCGCCATGACGGTCTATGGTGCCACCAAGGCTTTCGCACTGTTCCTGTCGCAGGGGCTCAGCCTCGAGCTCGGCCCGAAGGGCGTCTATGTCCAGGCGGTGCTTCCTGCCGCCACGCGCACCGAGATCTGGGAGCACGCCGGTGCCGATGTCAGCACCATGACCGGTGTGATGGACGTAAATGAGCTGGTCGATGCAGCCATGATCGGCTT
>JAEWBL010000373.1 GCA_023391175.1 Pseudomonadota bacterium | reverse complement strand
TCCGAATCCCAAGCGTCACGGTATGTGCTTCTGGTTAAGAAGTGGTGGGCAGTCAAGGATATGGCGCAAATTGTGGCGGTTTGGATCTATTGGCCGGCTCGCGATCCCGCCCCGCCTCGGCCGCTTCAACGCAGAAGCCGCCGGACCTTGCGATCCGGCGGCTTCCATCATGCTCGAACTCAGTGTCCGTCAGTGGCCGAAGGCCTTCACCACGTCCTCGGTGACCTTCTTGGCGTCGCCGAAGAGCATCATGGTGTTGTCCTTGAAGAACAGCTCGTTCTCCACGCCAGCGTAACCCGCCGACATGCCGCGCTTGATGAAGAGAACGGTCTTGGCCTTCTCCACGTCGAGGATGGGCATGCCGTAGATGGGCGACTGGGGATCGGTCTTGGCCGCCGGGTTGGTCACGTCGTTGGCGCCGATGACGAAGGCCACGTCCGCCTGGGCGAACTCGGAGTTGATGTCCTCGAGCTCGAACACCTCGTCGTAGGGCACCTGCGCCTCGGCGAGCAGCACGTTCATGTGGCCCGGCATGCGGCCCGCCACCGGGTGGATGGCGTACTTGACCTCGACGCCCTCCTCCTTGAGCAGGTCCGCCATCTCGCGCAGCGCATGCTGGGCCTGGGCCACCGCCATGCCGTAGCCGGGCACGATGATGACCTTCTCGGCGTTCTTCATGATGTAGGCGGCGTCGTCCGCCGAACCCTGCTTCACCGGGCGGGCTTCCGCCTGGCCGCCGCCGCCGGCCGCCGCGGCGTCACCGCCGAAGCCGCCGAGGATGACGGAGATGAAGGACCGGTTCATGCCCTTGCACATGATGTAGCTGAGGATGGCGCCCGAGGAGCCCACCAGCGCACCGGTGATGATGAGCGCCGTGTTGCCCAGGGTGAAGCCGATGCCGGCCGCCGCCCAGCCCGAGTAGGAGTTCAGCATCGACACCACGACAGGCATGTCCGCGCCGCCGATCGGGATGATGAGCAGGCCGCCGAGCACCAGCGACAGCAGCGTGATGATCCAGAACAGCGTGATCGAGCCGGTGAGCACGAAGGCGACGATGAGGATCAGCAGCAGCAGCGCGAGGCCGCCATTGATGAGATGGCGCGCCGGCAGCATGATCGGCTTACCGCTCATGTTGCCGTTGAGCTTGGCGAAGGCGATGATCGAGCCGGTGAAGGTGATCGCGCCGATGGCGACGCCCAGCGACATCTCCACGAGGCTTGCCCCGTGCAGGTGTCCGGGATCGCCGATGCCGAAAGCGCGCGGTGCATAGAGCGCGGCCGCGGCCACCAGCACGGCGGCGAGGCCGACGAGCGAGTGGAAGGCGGCGACGAGCTGCGGCATTGCCGTCATGGCAATGCGCTTGGCCACCACTGCACCGACGCCACCGCCGATGCCGATGCCGGCGAGCACCAGCACCCAGCCGATCCCGTCGGACGGCGGGGAGAGAGCCAGCGTGGTGAGGATGGCGATGCCCATGCCCACCATGCCGAACAGGTTGCCCTGCCGCGAAGTGGTGGGGTGGGAGAGGCCCCGCAGGGCCAGCACGAAGAGAATGCCTGCAACCAGATAGAGCAGGGCAGCGAGGTTCGCGGTCATGTGCCTCGCCTCACTTCTTCTTGGAGTACATGGCGAGCATTCGGCTGGTCACCATGAACCCGCCGAAGATGTTCACCGAGGCAAAGATGAGCGCGACGAAGCCGAAGATGCGCGCGCCCCAGGCGTGGCTGGAATCGCCCACCGTGGTCACGCCGACGGCGAGCAGCGCGCCGACCACGATCACCGACGAGATGGCGTTGGTGACGCTCATCAGCGGGGTGTGCAGCGCCGGGGTCACCGACCACACCACGTAGTAGCCCACGAACACTGCGAGCACGAAGATGGAGAGGCGGAACACGAAGGGGTCGATGGCCCCGCCGGTCGCCGCGTGGGCCGCCGCGCCGAGGGCGGTGGCGGCCTGGTCGGCGTAGGCCTGCGCGGCCATGGCAGCATCGCGCGCGACGTCGGCGGCGATGCGGGCTTGAACGGCGGCGTCCGCCGCGGACTGGGCTGTGGCGGGATTCATCAGGCCGCTCCCTCGCTGGTCGCTGCGGGATTCTTGGGTGCGAAGTTGGGATGCACGACGGCGCCGTCACGGGTGATGAGCGTGGCCTTCACCAGCTCGTCGTCCCACTTGACGGCCAGCGCCTTCGACGCCTTGTCCACCATCGTCTCGAAGAAGTTGAACAGGTTCTTGGCGTAGAGCGGCGAGGCCGAGGCGGCGATGCGGCCCGGCACGTTGAGGTGGCCGACGATCTTCACGCCGTTCACCTCGACCACCTGCCCCGCCACCGCGCCGGCGACGTTGCCGCCGCGCTCGACCGCGAGGTCGATCAGCACGGAACCCGGCTTCATGGAGGCCACCATCTCCGCCGTCACGAGGCGCGGCGCGGGCCGGCCCGGGATCAGAGCGGTGGTGATGACGATGTCCTGCTTCTTGATGTGCTCGGCGACGAGCGCGGCCTGCTTGGCCTGGTACTCCGCCGACATGGGCTTGGCGTAGCCGGCCGCGGTCTCGGCCTGCTTGAACTCCTCGTCCTCCACCGCGACGAACTTGGCGCCCAGCGAGGCGACCTGCTCCTTGGCGGCGGGCCGCACGTCGGTGGCGGTCACGATGGCACCGAGGCGGCGGGCGGTGGCGATGGCCTGGAGGCCGGCGACGCCGGCGCCCATGACGAAGACGCGGGCGGCCGGGACGGTGCCGGCGGCGGTCATCATCTGCGGCAGGGCGCGGTTGAACTCGGCGGCCGCGTCGATCACCGCGCGATATCCGGCGAGGTTGGCCTGCGAGGAGAGCACGTCCATCACCTGCGCACGGGTGATGCGGGGCATCAGCTCCATGGCGAAGGAGGCGATCCCGGCATTGGCCATGGCGGCGAGCGCCGCGTCGTTGCCGTAGGGATCCATGATGGCGAGGACGAGGGCGCCGGGCTTGTACGACGAAAGTTCGGCTTCCGTCGGCCGGCGAACCTTCAGTACGACTTCCGCGCCGTTCAGCGCATCAAACGCCGACGGGGCGATGGTGGCGCCAGCCGCCACGAAGTCGGAATCGAGAATGCCGGACTTCACGCCCGCGCCGCTCTCCACGGCCACGGATGCGCCCAGTGCGACGAGACGCTTCACCGTATCCGGGGTCGCGCCAACCCTCGGCTCGCCGAGATCGATCTCGGCGGGAACAGCGATTTTCATTTCTTGATGTCTCCGGTGCTCCGGCCGCTCAGCGGTTCAGAGGAGGAAAATCCACATCAGGACGAGGATGGCAGCAACGCCGATGGTGCCCCACTTGGCGAGGGCAGTGAACATCGCGTAGGTGCGCTCGTGCTCGGGATAATCGTTACCGTCTGCCGTGGCGTATTCGATCGTGGCGTGTTCAGCCATCTTATCCCCCTGCTCCTAAGCGTCTTCTGAGGCCTTTACCGGAGATGGGAATGTCTGGCAACTGCCTTTTGGTGTACAGTATACCAGATTAAACGATGAGGGCCGTCAGTCCCCCGTGAGTCTCCCGGCGCGGGCCAGATGTTCTTGTTCTGTTCCTGTTTCGGTGCTAGCTTTTTAAGCATGAGCCCCGCATCCGATTCCCACGGCCCGCGCACTGCCGCCCCGCCCGTTCCGGGGGGACCAATTGCCGCGCCGATCGCTCCCGCCCTGAAGGCCGCATCCAGGGCGGGTTTGCCCAAAGCCACTCCCGCCAAGGCTGCCCAGCCCAAGGCGGCGCCGAAGGCTGTTGCCGGCGACGCCCGTATCGCTTCGCCGCCGGTGAAGACCCGCTCCGAGCGCATCATGGGCCGCCTCGCCGAGGAGCGGAGCGCGCCACCCCCTGCCCTGCCGCCCGCGCTGGACGGCGAGGCCGGGACCGGCGTCGAGACGGAACGGCGGCGCGGCCGCGGGGCCGTTTCCAACGCCGCCGGGCGCTTCGAGCCTGCCGCCCGCGTGCTGTTCGACGACGGCTGGCAGACGCTGGAAGACCTGCCGCCCTTCCGCACCGAGGTGACGGAGGAGCGGGCGCGCACGGTCATCACCCGCAACCAGTCCCCCGATATCGCCTTTGACCGCTCCATCAACGCCTACCGGGGCTGCGAGCATGGCTGCATCTATTGCTTCGCACGGCCAACCCACGCCTATCACGGCCTGTCCGCCGGGCTCGACTTCGAGACCAAGCTGTTCGTAAAGCCGGACGCCCCAGAACTGCTGGCGCGGGAGCTGTCGCACCCGTCCTACAAGCCGCGCGTGATTGCCATGGGGACCAATACCGATCCCTACCAGCCCATCGAGCGGCGCTACGAGCTGACCCGCCGTATTCTTGAGGTGCTGGCGGACTTCGGGCATCCGGTGGGCATCGTCACCAAGTCGGCTCTGGTGGTGCGCGACATCGATATTCTCGGACCGATGGCGGAAAAGGGCCTCGCCAAGGTCGCCATCTCCATGACCACGCTCGATCCGCACCTGTCGCGGACCATGGAGCCGCGCGCCGCCAGCCCCCATGTGCGCCTCGGCACCATCCGCCGCCTCGCCGACGCCGGCATTCCCACCGCGGTCCTCACCGCACCGCTGATCCCGGCTCTCAACGACATGGAGATCGAGCGCATTCTCGATTCCGCCAAGGCCGCGGGCGCGTCCGAGGCCGGCTATGTGATGCTGCGCCTGCCGCTCGAGATCGCCGACCTGTTCCGGGAATGGCTCGTGGCACATTTCCCAGACAAGGCCCGCCACGTTCTCAACCTCATCCGCCAGATGCACGGCGGCAAGGATTACGATTCCACCTTCGGCAAGAGGGGGCGGGGGGATGGGCCTTATGCCTGGACGGTGGGCCGCAGGTTCGAGATCGCCGCCCGCCGCCTCGGCCTCGCCGGCCGCGGGCTGAAGCTGACCACCGAGCACTTCCGCCGTCCGAAGCAGCCGGGCGAGCAGCTCGACCTGTTCCCTTGAGGAGCCGGCATGACCGCACCCGATCTCAGGCTCCACCTCGTCACGCTCGGCGTGTCCGATCTCGCGCGCGCCGCCGCCTTCTATCGGGCGCTCGGCCTGGTGGAGAGCAAGGCTGGAGAAGGGGAAGCCGGCAACGTCGCCTTCTTCCGCACGGGCAATGTGGTGCTCAGCCTCTTTCCGCGCGGGCGCCTCGCGGAGGATGCAATGCTGCCCGATACCCCGCCGCAGCCTTTCGCGGGCCTCACGCTCGCCTGCAACGTCGGCTCGCCGGACGAGGCCGAAGCCCTGATCGCGCGGGCGGAGGCGGCGGGCGGTCGCGTGGTCAAGCCGGCGCAAAAGGTGTTCTGGGGCGGGACGAGCGGCTATTTCGCCGACCCCGACGGGCATCTGTGGGAAGTCGCCCACAATCCCTTCTTCCCGTTCGATGCCGAAGGCCGACTGGTTCTGCCCGGTGGGTGAGCGCTCAGGACGCGGCGCGGCGATCGCTGCCGTAGGCCCGCAGGAACACGCGCACGGCGCCCCGCACCGATTTCTCCACCGCCGCCGGATCGGGCGCGTTCGGTGCGCCGACAAGGACCGGAATGGTCACGCCATCCTTGCAGAGGGTGAGGAACTGGCTCGCCGCCTGGTCCACGTCCTCGATGTCGAGCAGCCCCTGCTCCACCTTGGCCTTCAGAAAGACGGCGAGGCGGGAGATGCCGGCGCAGGGGCCGGCCTCGAAGAAGCGGCGGCCCACATCGGGAAACTTTCCGGAAATGGAAATGACCGTCCGCAGCAGCGCGATGCTGCTCGGCCGCAGGATGGCGGTGACGAAGGACCGGCCGATCTTGGTCAGCGCCGCCTCGATATCCTCCTCGTCGGGATCCACGACGAACATGCGCTCCGCGGTCTCGCCGCACTCGTTGGAGACAAGCTCGGCGAACAGGTCGTCCTTGTTCTCGAAGTAGACGTAGAGCGTGCCTTTGGAGACCCCCGCCGCGCGGGCGATGTCGCCCATGCTGGCGGCATCGAAGCCGCGATCAAAAAACACTTCCCGGGCGCCGGCGAGAATCTGGCTGCGCTTCTCGGGGTCCTGCCCCGCCCCTGTCCCCGCTTCGTGGGCATCGCACGGGCCGCACTCCTCCCCGCCCGCCACCTGTCGTGGCTTGAGTGCGATATCGCCTTCGCTGTCCGTCATCCCGCGGGTCTCTTCCTTAGGCCTTCGTTCTCGGCGATCGCACATCCCGGGCGCAAGCGCATTGACGATGATGGCGTCCCTTGCACGGCCGGCATGGCAATGATGCCACACATCGAACGGGGTAAAGATGCCTGCCGTTCGCACACTTGACTGAACCGTTCAGTTCTCTCTTGCATCGCCCCAAGCGGTGCGCTATGTCAATACTCATCGAACCAAACCGTTCGGTCATCGCCCGGTGCCGCAACCCGGGCGCTGATTGAACCGAGGGAGGAGAGCAACGCCCCCGCTCTCCTCCCTCCGCTTCCCAAGCGGACAGGGGTTCGGTCATAGCCAGGTGCCGCAACCCTGGTGCTGGCCGATGTAGAGGGAGGAGAGCAACGCCCCCGCTCTCCTCCCTCTGTTTCCTCGGGCACTCCCCAATGCCGCGAAGGTCGATCGCCCCAGCCACGCCGGAGGCGGGCCGCTCGCGCGACATTCTGCCTCATCCCCTTGGCGGTAGCGCCAGAGCCCCCATTTCCACGCTCACCGGTCCGGGCCCCTCTGGCGCAGGTTTTCTGCGTGATGTCGGATCAGGCGTGATTTGCGCGCTCCATCCAGAGGCCCCATGGTTCCCTCCGCATCGTCGAGACCGGCAGCAGCATGACTGACCGAGCCCCCCGGACCCGGCGGCGCGCGCTGTTCATGGTCAACGCGCGCGCCCGCAGCGGCACCCTGCCGCTTGATGGGGTGCGTGCCGTGCTCGAAACCGGCTTCGATCTTCTCGAAGCCCCTTTGCCGCCGGCTGGCGACGTGTCCGACGCACTGCGCGCCCGTGCGGACGAGGTGGATCTCGTCATCCTCGGCGGCGGCGACGGAACCCTGAATGCCGCCGCCTCGGGCCTCTACGACACCCAGCTCCCCCTCGGGGTGCTGCCGCTGGGCACGGCCAACGACTTCGCCCGCACCCTCTCCATCCCCACAGATCCGCTGGCGGCGGCGCGGGTCATCCTGGACCATCCGCCCCGCTTCATCGATCTCGGCGAGGTCAACGGCCATCCCTTCCTCAACGTGGCGAGCATCGGCTTTTCCGCGGATCTCGCCCGCGCGCTCACGCGGGAGGCCAAGCGCTATTTCGGCGTGGTCGGCTACGGCATCGTCGCCGCCCGCCTGCTGATGCAGTCGCGCCTGTTCACGGCCTATATCGAGCATGACGGAACCGCCGAGGCCGTGCGCACCCTGCAGGTCTCGGTGGGCAACGGCCGCCACTACGGCGGCGGCATGACGGTGGAAGCGAGCGCCACCGCCGACGACGGCCAGCTCGATTTCTACAGCCTCGAAGTCGACCACTGGTGGCGCCTGCTGGCGCTTCTGCCCTCGCTCCGCGCCGGCACGCAGGGGCAGTGGGATGACGTGCGCGCCTTCCGCACCAAAAAGGTCGTGGTGCGCACCAGCCGCCCTCGGCCGGTGAACACCGACGGCGAGCTTGTCACCTATACGCCCGCGCATTTCCGCATCCGTCCGGCCGCCATCCGCGTCCACGCCC
>JAEWBL010000268.1 GCA_023391175.1 Pseudomonadota bacterium | reverse complement strand
GGATGGCGAAGGCGATGCCCACGTTGCCGCCCGAGGGAGAGACGATTGCGGTGTTCATGCCGATCACCTCACCGTTCAGCGAGAAGGTCGGGCCGCCGGAATTGCCCCGGTTGATGGGGGCGTCGATCTGGATGAAGTCGTCATACGGGCCGGAGCCGATGTCGCGGCCGCGGGCCGAGACGATGCCGGCGGTCACGGTGCCGCCAAGGCCGAAGGGGTTGCCGACCGCGATCACCCAGTCGCCGACGCGGGGCGCGCCATCGGCGAGCTTCACCCACGGCATGTTGGTGACGTTCTCGATCTTGAGCAGGGCCACGTCGGTGCGCGGATCGGTGCCGATCACCTTGGCGACGTATTCCTTGCCGTCGGTGGTGGTCACGTCCACCTCGTCGGCGCCGTCCACCACGTGGTTGTTGGTGACCACATAGCCGTCAGCCGAGATGATGAAGCCGGAGCCCTGGCCCACCACCGGACGTTCGCCCTTGGGGCCCATGCCGCCGCGCGGGCCCATGCCGGGGCCGCCGGGACCGCCCGGACCCATGCCGGGGCCGCCCTGGCCGAAGCCGAAGCGCTTCAGGAATTCCTCGATCTGGGGCGGGACGTTGCCGCCGAGGCCCTCGCCGCCCATGGCCATCTGCTGGTCGCTGATGTCCTTCTTCACCTTCACCGAGACGACGGCGGGCGAGACCTTCTCGACGATGTCGGCGAAGGAGAAGGTGTTGGCCGGCTGGCTGGTGGTGATCTGCGCGAGGGCCGGAGAATTGGCGGGCGGGACGAACTGGCCGGCCACCACGCCGGCGAGCGCGAGACCGAAAACGCCCGCGAGCATGGCGCGGCGGTTGCGCTTCGTCACGGAAGGGGTGGAGGGGGAGCGGGTCATGCGTCGCATTCTCTCTGTTGCCTGCCATGCCCGGCAGGTTCGAGAGGGAAGCTAAGGCTTGGATCGTTACGGCAATCTGGCGGCTGGATTAAGCTTCCGTAATGTCGTTCGCGACGCCGTGAGCGGGGCTGGCGCGGGATCAGCCGACCCCGCGCGACACCAGATGAAGGCCCAGCACCATGATTCCCACCGCCGCGACCCAGCTTCCCGCCGCCCGGAGCGCGATGGGTCGCCAGCCGCCGACGCCGGAGAGGAAGGCGACGGCGCAGCCCAGCGCGAGAGTGACAAAGGCGTAGCCGATCACCGTCACGCCGGAGAGGAACAGGAACCGGTCGGTGCTCGCCAGCATGGCGCCGCCGTTCTGGTAGCCATCGAGCAGGCCGAGCCCCACCGCCAGCACCAACAGGGCCGCGAGCGGCAGCCTGAGCTGCGCGGCGACGGCGAGGCCGGTGAGCGCCACGAGCGTGACGCCCGCCACCGGCGCGAAGGGCGGCGGCGGCAGCACCAGTGACAGCGCCCCGCCGGCGGCCAGCGCCAGCGGGAAGGCGAGCACCACCCAGCGCGCCGTGCGCGGTCCCTGGAAGGCGGCGAGCACCGCCAGCGCGAGCCAGGGCAGGATCTGCTCGAAATCGGTCAGCGGATGCAGCGCGCCGGAATAGAAATCGCCGAGTCGCGTGTCCACGAGGTGGGCATGGGCGAGGCTGGGCGTGAGCGCGAAGAGGCAGGCAAGCGCGCCGGCTGTCGCGGCGCGCCGGAAAAGACGTGTCATTCGATGATCCCGATGGCACCGAGCAGGAAGTAGACGCCAAGGCAGCCGATGGCAGCGCCGCAGGCGCGCACCGCCTTCGCCCCCGCCTCCCAGCGCACCGCGACACCGATGAGGATGCCGAGCAGGTGGAGCATGCCGGTGGCGACCACGAAGCCCACCGCGAACGCGACGGCATCGGCCGCATCCGGCAGTTCCTTGCCGTGGGCATAGCCGTGGAAGATGGCGAACACGCCGACAATCGTCGCCGCCACCCACAGCGGCGGGCGGATGTTCAGGGCCACCATGGCGCCCAGCGCGATGCCGGACAGCGCGATCATCAGCTCGACGAAGGGCAGGTCGATGCCCGTCACGCCGATGAGGCCACCCACCGCCATCACCAGCGGGAAGGTGATGGGCAGCACCCAGATGGCCGGGTTGCCGAGCTGCGCGCCCCACAGGCCCACCGCCACCATGGCAATGATGTGGTCCGCGCCGGAGAGCGGATGAAGAAAGCCGCTCTGAAGGCCGATCTGCATGCCCGTGCCCGTATGGGCGAGGGCCGGAGACAGCGGGATCATGGCCAGCAGGCCGGCGAGGACAAGCGCCGGATTCGGGCTTTGGGACTTCATGACGAATGTCCTTCCAAGGTGCGCGCCCGGTAGGGCTCAGATGCGGGTGAGGAACCAGAACGAGGCGACGGAGCCGATGACATAGGCCGGGATGGCCGCGCCCCAGCGGGGCAGCAGCGCCTGCGCCTGCCGGTGCGCCCACATGAGGGCGAGCACCGCCATGACGAACATCAGCTGGCCGATCTCCACGCCCACATTGAAGAACAGGAGCGCGATGGGCAGCGTCGCTTGCGGGATGCCGAGCGCGGTGAGCGCCGTGGCGAAGCCGAGGCCGTGCAGGAGGCCGAAGGCGAAGGCGACGACCCAGGGATAGCGCGCGGTCAGCCCCGGCTCGCCCCGTTGCATCTTCACGATCTCGACGCCCACGAAGACGATGGACAGCGCGATGGCGGCATTGAGCGGCCGCTCGGGCACGCCCACCCAGCCGAAGGTGGCGGCGGCGAGCGAAATGGAATGGCCGACCGTGAATGCGGTGATGGTCTTCACCAGCCGCCAGCCGCCCTTCACGATCCAGATCAGGCCCAGCACGAACAGCAGGTGGTCGATGCCGCGCAGGATGTGGTCGATGCCGAGATTCACATAGGTGTCCGCGAGATCGGCCCACACCGCGAGATTGGTGCCCGGCTCGCTCGCCACCATCATGGTGGGCTTGGCGGCGCTGACTGTGTAGGCGACCGTCGGTCCCTCGCGCGGCACCACGCGGATGGTCGCCACCGACTGCTTGCTGCCGAGGCCCATGAAGCTGAGGCGGCCGGTGAGCCCGCGCTCGCCGCAGACCAGCTCGGGCGGGTTCCATTCGCAATGGGCCGGAAAGATGGGCTGCAGGGTCACGTCCACCGGCGGCATGGTCCACTGGCCGATGAAGCGGCCCGGCGCGATCTCGCGCAGGGTGATGACCGCCATGGTCGCCTCATGCGCCCGCGCCGCCAGCGAGGGCAGCAGGAGCGCGCAGAACAGCGCCAGCACCGCGAGCAGGCCGGACCGGAGGGCGCGGCGCGCGGACGTTTTCGCGACTTGTGTCGTCATCGCGCGGTCGATCATGGCTCGCCACGCCGGATGACGTAGGCGTTGCCGAGGTCCTTGGTCGCGGCGATGCCGAGGATGCGGCGGCGCTCATCCTTCCAGGCCAGCGCGACCTGGGCGGACACCTCATCGAGATCGGTGGGATGGCCGGACGCATAGGCATCAAGGCGGACCACGTTCCAGCCATCCTTCGACTGGACAACGCGCCACTCGCCCTGCGGCAGCGTCACGAGCGTCTCGACGAAGGGCGTGCCGAAGGACGGCTCCAGCGACTTGCGCGGGCGCTCGCCGAAGATGAGGGCGCGGTTCTGCGTATCCTCGGATTCCGTGCCGGCCAGAATCTCCTCCAGCGTCGCGCGGGCGTCCGCCTCGGCGTTGGGGCCGGTGAAGGGGACGGAGATGAAGCTGATGGTCTCGGGCACGTCATACTGCGCCCGGCGCTTCTCATACCAGGCTTCGAGCTCGGCGCGGGTCGGCTCCTTGACCTCCACGCCGTTGAAGATGAGCAGGCGCATCTTGTGGACGATGCGGTCGCGGATCATCTCGTCGCCCTTGTCGAGGCCCTGCGCCAGCGCCTCGCGGAAGGTGATCTCGTTCAGGATCCAGACGTCCACCAGCTTGCGATATTCGTCCGGCCCCGGCTCGCGGCCCTCGTGGGTGGACTTGAAGGCATCGACGATGCTCTGGCGCACCTCGGGGGTGACCTCGATGAGCTTTTCCTTCGGCACCGCCGGCGTCACCGCCGCATGGGCCGCGAAGATCATGGCGCCCAGCACCATGAACTGGAGGAGCGGCTCGCCCACGAGCCTCCGGATGAGGCTCTTGCTCTTGGTGCCGGCCGGCGCTTCCGCGCCCGTATTCAAACCCGATGACGTCAAGACTCGTCCCCCGCCCACAGGAATGCGAAAAACACGCATCCCCGCCACCTCGTGCGTCCGCTACCGCTGGCGGCGCTTCCCCTAACGGGGGACCAGTGTCGGCTTGATGACAGCGCCGCGGCCGACGCAGGGTCCGGAAGGTCTCGCAAGGTTGCCCGGCTCATCTTCCCCGGCGTCACAGAACCTTCAGCACGCGGTCACAGAACGCCGCTAGGAGGCCCTTACGGGCGGACTGGCGTCCGTGGGAAAATCAGGGGTTGGAGCATGAAGGGCGGGGTGCTGACACAGCAGCTCATCGCGGGGGCGTCGGTCCTCGCTGTTGCCGGCGGAGCGGCGTTTATGCCGTCGCAGGCGTTCGCCGACAGCTACATGGCCGGCGACTTCCACAATCACACGCCGTGCTCGGATGGCCGCTCGTCGGTCGAGACCATGGTGAAGAAGGCGGTCCAGAGCTACGGCCTGGAATGGCTCGGCGCGGCCGACCACGGCGGCTCCAGCCCCCGCGACTGCCGCGTGGACGATCCGGAAGGTGACGGCTCCACAACCGGCAAGGGCCGCTTCTTCGATCAGGTCCAGGGCCTGGTCATCAAGGGCGACACCGCCACCTCGCAGGGCCACCGTTCCATGTGGCGCTGGCAGAGCGCGGAAGAGATCATCTTCCCCGAGCTCGTCCGCCTCGCCAAGGAAACCGGCGTGCCGATGCTCTACGCGGGCATCGAGACCAACGTGCCCGGCCATGAGCACACCTCCATGGCGGTGATCGGCAACCAGAAGCCGCAGAACGCCATCGAGAAGAAGGGCCTGTTCGGCAACAAGAACAAGGACAAGGACACCGGCAACGCGAGCGCCGTGGCCGAGTTCGAATACCGCTTCGACCGTTCGGACACCGATTTCAGCCTCGGTGCTCCCACCCACAACTGGACCGGCAAGGTGGCCAACGCCTCCGGTTCCGGCTCGGGCCAGAAGAACCACGACGCCAAGGCGGTTCCGTCCGTCCAGTGGCTGCAGAAGTACTACCCCCTCGACAGCTACTACGTGCCCGCGCACGTGGAGCGCGCCGGCGTGTTCAATCCGAACGGCAACAACGGCTTCAACATCGAGCACTTCCGCGACTTCAACAACGCGGGTCCGACCGTCGCGGTGGGCTTCGAGAGCCAGCCCGGCCACCAGGCGTCGAACAATCGCGGCGAATACCGCGCCGGCTTCTGCGGCAATGGCTGCGACTCGGTGGGCGTGACCACCTTCGGCGGCACGGGTGTCTATGCCGCCAAGATCGGCGGCGTGTGGGACGCGCTGCTGGGCGAAGGCCGCAACTGGTTCTTCTTCGCCAGCTCCGACTGGCACAACCGCGGCGCCTTCTCCATCTATGAGAAGAGCACCACCAACGACTTCTATCCGGGCGAGTTCCAGAAGCTCTACATCCCGCGCCCCAAGAAGTCCGTCACCCTGCGTCCGCAGGTGGTGGTCGACGGCGTGCGTTCGGGTAACGTCTACTCGGTGCAGGGCGACCTCATCACCGGCGAGCTGACCTACAGCGCCAAGGCCGGTCTCGGCGCCAAGGCGGGCATGGGCGACACGCTGGTCGTGAAGCGCGGCAAGTCGGTGACGCTGACCCTCGAGGTCAATGTGCCGACCGAGCCGAACTACTCGCCCTACACCTTCAACAACCCGTCGCTGGCCCAGATCGGCATCCAGGAGCCGCTCAACAAGCCGACGCTCCGCCAGGTGCAGTTCATCAAGGGTGACGTGACCGGCGTGGTCGCGCCCGGCAGCGCCAACTACACCGCCGGCACCAACGCCTCGGCGGCGATCATCGCCACCTTCGGCCCCACCACCTGGAAGGCGCGCGGCACCAAGCGCACCATGACCGTCACCATCCCGAACGTGCAGAACAACATGTACGTCCGCGTGCGTGGCTCGAACCTGCCGGCCTCCGTGCCGGCCGAGACGGACGCCCAGGGCAACCCGCTCAACGACTGGGATCCGGAAAACGCCGCCCAGGGCCCGTTCGTGCCCTGCAACGACGCCGCCTGCCCCTCCCACATGGTGGTGCGCGACGGCCAGAAGATCTCCAGCTACGACGTGGCCGCGTGGTCGGACCTGTGGTTCTACACGAACCCCATCTTCATCCGCGTCTCCGACCAGCCGGAACTCCTCGTCGAGACCAACGAGAAGCTCGCGGTCTCCCTCGCCAAATGACGCTTCGCTAAGTGAGCGGCTGACGACAGCAGACAGGCGCCGGCCACGGCCGGCGCGAGACCTTCGGATGCCGGGGGCCTTCGGGCCTCCGGCTTCTTTCGCTTTCAGGGATCGGTTTCGTTCATGTCCCAGGTTCAGGCTTCGCACTCCGGCTCCGCCGCCTCGCAAGAGCTGACGCTCGGCCGAAACGCGCGCACGGGCATCGCCATCGCGCTGGTGGCGACCCTCTCGGGCTTTGCCGGCCTCGGTTATGAGATCGCCTGGACCCGCATGCTCGCGGTCAGCCTCGGCCATGAGCTGGTGGCGGTGCTGGGGGTCATCTCCGCGCTGTTCGGCGGCCTCGCGCTGGGCAGCCTGCTGCTGGGCCGCGCCATCGCCGCGAGCGGACGCCCGGCCACCTGGTATGCCGGCCTCGAACTGGTGATCGGCGCCTGGGCGCTTGTTCTCATCGTGGCGGCGCCGCTGTTCGGCGATCTCGTGCCCACGCTGGTGCCGGTGGATGCCTCCGCGCTGCGCCAGTGGTCCGTGGCGTTCGCCCTGCCCTTCGTGCTGCTGCTGCCGGCGACGCTGGCCATGGGCGCCACCTTGCCGGCGCTGGAAGCGGTGCTCGCGCCGCGTTTGGCCTCCGGGGCGGCGGTCGGGCACGTCTATGCCGCCAACACCTTCGGCGCGGTGGCGGGCACGCTGGCCACGGCCTTCCTCATCATCCCCGCCCTCGGACTCAACGCCACGCTGGTGCTGTGCGCCATGCTGAACGCGGTGTGCGCGGCGGCCATGCTGGCCGTGGCCCGCGATTCGGCCTCGGCACCGCTGCCGGTTCGCCCGCCCCAGACCGACTCGGCCGCGCTCCCCGTGCTGGCACCCCTGTTTCTCACCGGCCTCCTCGGCATCGGCTACGAGGTGCTGACGGTGCGGGTGCTGAGCCAGATTCTGGAAAACACCATCTACACCTTCGCCGTCCTGCTCGCCTGCTACCTCGCCGGCACGGCCATCGGAGCAGCGCTTTATGCGCGCTGGCGGTCCCGGCGCAGCGCGCAGGGTGACGGCGTGGTCGGCCTCCTCGTGACGATCACCGCCCTCGCCTGCCTTGCCGGCGCGGCGCTGCTCGGAGCCTCGGGGCAGATTCTCGCGGCCCTCAAGATAGGCCTGCCAGTGACGGTCGCTGGCCGGCTCTCGGCGGAACTTGCCATGGCGGCTTTGGCCTTCCTGCCGCCCACCCTCGCCATGGGCGCGCTGTTCACCGCGTTCGCCCAGCGCGCGTCGGACCGGCTCGGCGGCGTCGGGCCGGGGCTTGCGGCCAATACGCTCGGCGCGGCGCTGGCGCCCATGCTGTTCGGCCCCGTCCTGCTGCCGCTGATGGGCGCCAAATACGCCTTCGCGCTGCTCGCCGCCGCCTATGTGCTGGCCCTGCCGCTCCGCAGCCGCGCCGCACTGGCCGGCGGCGGGCTGACGCTGGCGGCGACGCTGGCGCTGGTGCTCGCGCCGATCTCCCTGCGATTCGTGCAGGTGCCGGAGGGCGGCGCGCTGGAATGGCACCGCGACGGCGTGATGGCGGCGGTGAGCGTGGTCCGCAATGCCGCCGGCGACCGCCACCTGCAGGTGAACAACCATTTCCGCATGGGCGGCAGTGCCTCCATGCGCTCGGACCACCGGCAGGCGCACATCCCGCTTCTGCTGCACCCGAACCCCCGCACCGCCCTGTTCCTCGGCCTCGGCACCGGCGCGACCCTCTCCGCCGCCGGCGACCATCCAGGCCTCAAGGTGGAAGGCGTGGAGCTGGTGCCCGAGGTGGTGGAGAGCTTCCCCTATTTCGAGCGCACGCCGCCCCGCCTCGCCGGAAACCCGGACATCCGCATCCATGTGGCCGATGCCCGCCGCTTCGTGCGCGCCGGCACCGCGCCCTATGACGTGATCGTCGCCGACCTCTACCACCCCTCGGTGGACGGCTCTGGCGCGCTCTATGCCCGCGAGCATTTCGCCGCCATCCGCGACCGTCTCGCGCCGGACGGCCTGTTCTGCCAGTGGCTGCCCCTGCACCAGCTCGACATCGCGACGCTGAAGGTGATCGTGCGCACCTTCCTCGACGTATTTCCGGACACGACGGCGTGGCTGGCGCAGTTCAGCGTGGAAACGCCCCTCGTGGCGCTGGTGAGCCGCCGCACCCCGGCCAGCTACCCGTCCGACTGGGTGGAGCGCCGGGTGCGCGACCCCGCGCTCGCGGAACGGCTCACTGCCGTGGGTCTCGATGGCAGCATGGCCCTCTTCGGCCTCCACCTCGCCGGCCCGGCGGAGTTGGCCCGCTTCGCCGGTGACGCGCCCCTGAATACCGATGATCGTCCGGTGGTGACAGCCTCCGCTCCCAGCACCGCCTATGCGGCGAGCGAGCGTCCGGCGGACCGGCTGGTGGCACTTCTCGCAGCCCTTCATCCCGCGCCGCAGACGCTGCTGGCGGGCGTTGATCCCACCACGCAGGGGCGCCTTGCCGCCTACTGGACCGCGCGCGACGGCTATATCGGAATGGGCGCCCGGGCGCTGGCGGCGAAGGGACCGCGCGACGTCATCGGCTCGCTGGCGCCGCAGCTCGTCGAGCTGGTGCGCATCAGTCCGGATTTCGATGCCGCCTACGCGCCCGTGCTCGCCATGGCGCGGCAGCTCGCCGTCACTGATCCTTCGGGCGCCCGGCGGCTCCTAGAAGCATTGGATAGGGCGAACCCGAGCCGGCCCGACGCGCGGCGGCTCCTGGCGCAACTGCCGCCGGCGTAGCGGGCGGGATCTCGCCGGGCTTCGCCACGGTGAAGGCAATGGAGCCGCCGTCCGCATGGTGGTGGCGGCGCAGATAGCCGTTCCATTCCACCAGATACTTGCCGGGCGGCAAGGGCCTGGTCATGCGGAACGCGGTCTGCCGCACTTCCTCGGAGGGGCGGGCCCAGTCGGTCGGCCACTCGGCCTTGTCGTCGAGGCTCACCACGCGCACGTCGTCGAGGCGGAACTCGTCGGTGAAGTCGATGGTGACTTCCGGCTGCGTCTCGATGAGAACATCGTTGGCGTTGGGTACCGACTGGTCGAACGCGCACTGCGCCTGCGCCCCGGTCGCCGCAAGGCTTGCGAAGAAGAGCAGCGCGATTGCCGCGTGAAGGCGCATGGGCCTCTCCCTGAAAAAGCTTGCGTTCACGAGAAGTGGATGGCGTAGCCGAAATTATCGAGCCGGTCGGGGATGGCGTTGAACGCCACCGAGATGCGCCGCCCGCCTTTGTTCACCGGCACCTCGTGCAGCAGGTAGCTCGGGAACATCACGAGGTCGCCCGCGCCGGTCTGCGGCATGGCGAACTTGCCGCCGTTGAAGGCGTTGATGCGCGCATTGGGATTGGTGTTGCCGAAGATGAAGCCGCTGCCGCCGATAGCCTTGTGGAAGACGATGTTGGCAGAGGGGTGGGCCTCCGTCAGATAGACGACGCCCGAGATGAAGCTGTTGGCGTGGGTGTGGATGGCCTGGTGCCCGCCCGGCTCCAGCACGTTCACCCAGATTTCCTTGATCTGCCAGCTCAGCGCCTCGCCGAACAGCACCTCGCCGAACTCCGCCACCTTGGGCAGCACCAGCGCGCCCAGCCGCGACAGAAGCGTGTCGGATTGGTCGCCCGCCACCGGGGTGTGGGAGAGAAGGTCCGAATAGGCGTTGGTAAGGGAGGTGCGGTCCGCCACCTCAGTTGCGAGCGCCTCAACGTCGGCGGGGCCGATGAGGCCCTCGACACGCATCACGGGGGTGGGGAAAAGTCCAATGAGCTGGGTCACGACAGGCCGGCCGATGTGCGCGAGACGGAAAGACGGCGCACTTTCCCCATGGGCCGTGACCTGACGATGACGACCCCACGATCACGTCCGGACGATGAACGTGGGCGTCACGCTCAGTGGCTGGAATCGAGATCCGCCGGAGAGGGCTTGGCCCGGCGCGGCACCACCACCTGCCCGGCCACCGGCTTGGCATTGCCCACCTGCGCGGCAGCGAACGGACCTTCGGACCCGCGCGGCGGCTGGGGGCCGCCCTTGCCGGGCGCAGGCAGGGCGAGCGTCACCGTATCGGCGCCGCCGTGCATCACCACGTCGCGCGGGCCGACGCTACGCAGGGTCCAGCCGCCATGCGCATCGCCGACCTTGAGGCGCACGATCTGGCCGCTCGCCTGATCGGTGAAGATGCCGATGCTGCCGGCCGTGCTCACCACCGTTCCCATCAGCACCAGAACCGGCCGGGCCGCGACAGCCGCCGGCGGCGCGGCGGGTGGCGGCGGGGGTGCGAGCGCCACCGGCTGTTCGGGCGGGCGGCGGGAGGGAGTGAAGAGGGGGCGATCCCGCGTCGCCGAAAGGCTCTCGATGGGGATGGCCCACAGGGGATTTCCCCGCTCGCGGTCGGCCGGAGCGGTCGCCGCGCGGGTGGAAGGCTGGCCGGGGACAAGGAAGTCCACCTGCGGCGCGGGGGCCTCCGGCTCGGCCGAGGCCGCCGCGATGCCGGCGATCAGGCCCGCCACGACGAGGGGGAGACGGCTGAAACGGCGCGCGGGCAAAGGGCGCGCGGGAATCTGAGCGCGGGCGATCATCGTGCCCCCCGCCAGCGGCCATGGACGGTCAGCAC
>JAEWBL010000212.1 GCA_023391175.1 Pseudomonadota bacterium | reverse complement strand
CAAGCTCGCCGGCGGCGTCGCCGTGGTGCGCGTGGGCGGCTCGACCGAGGTCGAGGTGAAGGAGAAGAAGGATCGCGTTGACGACGCCCTGCACGCCACCCGCGCTGCGGTGGAAGAAGGCATCGTCCCCGGCGGCGGCGTCGCCCTGCTGCGCTCCATCAAGGTGCTCGACGGCCTGAAGGTCGACAACGCCGACCAGAAGACCGGCATCGAGATCGTCCGCCGCGCCATCCAGGCCCCGGCGCGCCAGATCGTGCAGAACGCCGGCGACGACGGCTCCGTCGTGGTGGGCAAGATCCTCGAGTCCAACGACTACACCTTCGGCTACAACGCCCAGACCGGCGAATATGTGGACATGGTGAAGTCGGGCATCATCGACCCCACCAAGGTCGTGCGCACCGCCCTGCAGGACGCGGCCTCCGTGTCCGGCCTGCTCATCACCACCGAGGCCCTCATCGCCGAGCTGCCCAAGAAGGCCGGCCCGGCCGCCCCGGCCATGCCGGGCGGCGGCATGGACTTCTGAGGTAAAGCAAGCCTCTGACGCCGCCCGGCTTCTTTACGAAAGTCGCAAACCGGCAAGGCGGTTTGCTCGGGCGGCGGCATGGACTTCTGAGGTAAATCAAGCCTCTGACGCCGCCCGAAACGTTGGGCGGCCAATGAACGGAACGGCCGGGCGAAAGCCCGGCCGTTTTGCTATTGCGGGCGGCCGCACGGGTGGGCGAGCTTCCCCAGCGCCAGATTGAAATCGCTCTATATCACAGGGCTTTGCCGATAATCTGGCCGGGCATGGGTTAGCGTCGGCGGCGAATGGGGGTATAAAGGCGCGAGCCAGCTATTCCCGGCGGAGGGATCGCCAGCCTGTCCGTTTTGATCATTGGTGATGCGCGATGCCTGTTCGCCTGATTTCGCGCACGTCTGCCGGGCGTGCTGATTTTCGTCTTTCCTCGCTGGCGCCGAAGAGCGTGGCTGTGCTTTCGCTGGGCCTGTTTCTGGCCGTGACCTCCGCGCCCGTCGCCATTTGGGCGCAGCCGGCCGCTCCCACCGAGACTCACCAGCACGCGACGCCCGTTGCGCCACAGCCTTCTGCGGCTGTACCTGCTCCTGCCCCCGCCGCCGAGGCCGCGCCTGCCCCGGCCTCTGCCACCCCGGTCGAGCCCGCGCCCGCTGCGCCCGCATCGGAGAGCATGGCCGATGCGCGCCTGCCCCATGATCTGTCCCCTTGGGGCATGTTCATGGCCGCCGACATGGTGGTGAAGGCGGTGATGCTGGGCCTTGCCTTCGCCTCGATCCTCACCTGGAGCGTGTGGTTCGCGAAATCGCTCGAGCTGCTGTTCGCCCGCCGCGCCGTCGCTCGCACGCTGAAGGCGCTGCGCGGCGCGGTCACCCTGTCGGATGCGGCGGCCGAGATGCCCAAGGCCAACAGCCCGGCCACCGCCACGGTGCGGGCCGCGCTCGCCGAGTGGCACGCCTCCGCCGGCCTGCCGGTGGACGGCATCAAGGAGCGCGTCGCCGTCGCCCTGTCGCGCATCGAGGCCAAGGCCGGCCGGCGGATGACTGCTGGCACCGGCATTCTCGCCACCATCGGCGCCACGGCGCCGTTCGTTGGCCTGTTCGGCACGGTGTGGGGCATCATGAATGCCTTCATCGGCATATCGAAGGCGCAGACCACAAACCTCGCAGTGGTCGCCCCCGGCATTGCCGAGGCGCTGCTCGCCACGGCCATCGGCCTGGTGGCGGCCATCCCGGCGGTGGTTATCTACAACGTCTTCGCCCGCGCCATCGCCGCCTACAAGGCCAACCTTGCCGACACGTCCGCCGAGGTGATGCGCCACCTCTCCCGCGACCTCGACCGCGCAGCGGCCGAGGTGGAGGCCCCGCGCCTGCGCGCTGCGGAGTGACCCGGGATGGCCGCGAAGCTCGATCATGGCGGGGACGACCTCGCCGAGAACCACGAGATCAACGTCACGCCGTTCATCGACGTGATGCTGGTGCTGCTCATCATCTTCATGGTGGCGGCGCCCCTCGCCACGGTGGACGTGAAGGTGGACCTGCCCGCCTCCAACGCCCAGCCGCAGCCGCGCCCGGACAAGCCGCTGTTCCTCTCCGTGAAGAAGGACCTCACGCTCGCGCTGGGCGATGATCCCGTCTCCCGCACCGGCCTCGGCGCCATGCTGGACGGGCGCACCAACACCGACCGCCAGCAGCGGGTGTTTGTGCGCGCCGACAAGACGGTGCCCTATGGCGATGTGATGGAGGTGATGAACCTCCTGCGCACCGCCGGCTATCTCAAGGTGGCCCTCGTCGGTCTGGAAGGCGGCGAACCGGCACCCGCCGCCCCCG
Organism: Pseudomonadota bacterium; assembly: GCA_023391175.1. Classification (GTDB taxonomy): domain Bacteria; phylum Pseudomonadota; class Alphaproteobacteria; order Rhizobiales; family Xanthobacteraceae; genus Xanthobacter. Next base: position 278 of record JAEWBL010000212.1, on the reverse strand, counting down.
CCGCGCTCCCTGCCGCCGCACCGGCCCCGGCCGAAGCACCCGGAGCGCCCCGGTGAGCGCGGTTCACCATCATCACCACTGGCACGACTTCGACCGCTACCACCTGCGCAACATGATCCTGCGGCTCGCCGCGGGCGTGTTGCTCGTCGTCGGGCTCCATGCCGCCGCGGTCTATGTGGCGCTGAACTGGAACAAGGAAGCGCCGGGCGAGCAGTCGCCGCCCGCCGCTATCATGATCGAACTGGCGCCCATGGCCGTGAGCCAGCAGTCCCAGGAGG
>JAEWBL010000199.1 GCA_023391175.1 Pseudomonadota bacterium | reverse complement strand
GAGCTGTATGCGGCGAAGCTTGCCGCCGGCGATATCTCGGAAGACCCGGCCCAGGCGGAAGTGGTCGAGGAGTTCGCCCGGCTGGAGCTGGAACTGCGGCAGCGGGCGCTGGCGCAGAAATCCTCCGCGCTCGGCTGGCTGTTCCAGCGCCGCGCCCCGATGCAGCCCAAGGGCATGTATGTCTATGGCAAGGTCGGCCGCGGCAAGACCATGCTCATGGACCTGTTCTTCGATGCCCTGCCGGCCAAGGGCAAGCGCCGGGCCCATTTCCACGAATTCATGGGCGACGTCCATGAGCGCATCTTCCGCGAGCGGCAGGCGCAGAAGCAGGGCGAGCGCAAGAGCGCCGACCCCATCGCCCCGGTGGCGCAGGCCCTGGCCGACGAGGCCAAGGTGCTGTGCTTCGACGAATTCCACGTCACCGACATCGCCGATGCGATGATCCTCGGCCGGCTGTTCGAGAAGCTGTTCGCGGACGGCGTGGTGGTGGTGGCCACCTCCAACGTCGCGCCGCAGGATCTTTACGTCGGCGGCCTCAACCGCGCGTTGTTCCTGCCCTTCATCGGCGAGATCGAGCAGCGCATGCGCGTCATGTCCCTCGATTCCCGCACCGATTACCGCATGGAGAAGCTGGAGGGTGTGAGCACCTGGCACACGCCGCTCGGCCCGGCCGCCGACGCGGCGGTGGCGGCGGCCTGGCGGCGGCTCGCCGGGCCCACGGGCGGCCGACCGGGGGAGATGCTTTTGAAGGGCCGCAAGCTCGCCATTCCCGCCATGGGGCAGGGCGCGGCGCGCTTCTCCTTCGCCAATCTGTGCGAGGCGGCGCTGGGGCCGAACCCCGACTATCTCAGCCTCGCCCGCCTGTTCCACACCATCGTGCTGGAGCACATCCCCATTCTCGGGCCGGACCAGCGCAACGAGGCGAAGCGCTTCATCTCGCTGATCGACACGCTCTACGACGCCAACGTGAAGCTCATTGCCTCGGCCGCCGCGGAGCCCGAGCAGCTCTATCTCGGCACCGAGGGGGCCGAGGCGTTCGAGTTCGCCCGCACCATCTCGCGCCTGCACGAGATGCGGTCCAGCGAATATCTCGCCAAGCCCCATGGCCGGTCGGATTCGGCGGCTTCCGGCAACACCACGGGCCTCGTCGAGACGTGATGCCTGTCTTCGGGACGCCTGCCGCCAGGGTCCCTACCGCCAGGACCCCTACCGCTCGGTGAAGAAGGTCATCACCACCTTGTCCTTCTCGCCCACGAGGCAGAGGAAACGGTGGGCCTTGTCCGAGCGATCGCGCTTGATATAGGCCTCGCCCATCAGCACGGCGGTGATCTTCTCCTGCCCCACGGCCACGTCCGCCTTGGCGATGGTGAGGCCGTCCATGTCGATGAAGATGTCGTCGACCGAGGGCGAGCGGGCCTTCAGCCGCACCATCGCATGGGCCTTGCAGGCGGCAGCGCGCTCGGCGTCCTCCGGCGCCTCGGCCTCGGCAGCCTTGAGCGCTTCTTCGGTGACGGTCTGTTCCGCCCGCGCCTTCAGCGCGTCCTCGGGCTTGGGGGCGGCGAGCGGTGGCGCCACCTTCGGCGAGACCACGGGCGGCGTCGCCGGTGCGGCGGGTGCTCCGGCGGGCGCGGGGCGTGGCGGAACGGGATCGGCCGGCGTGGCCTGCTGGGCCAGCGCAGCGCCGCTCAGCAGCGTACCGGCGAGGAACACCCCCGCTATCGCAGGGAGAAAGAAGCGGGTCGGGCGGGCAGACGGCATCATGTCCTCCGGATGGTTTGGGAGGACAACGCAGGCGCGGCCATATGGTGCCGCCGCGCCTCGGCTTTCGGTTAACCTTATCTGACGTGCCGTCCCGTCAGGGCATAGCAGAAGGCGTCGAGCATTTCGGCCTCAGCGTCCTTCAGCGAGCCGTCGGCGCTGATGACGCGCATGCCGGCCTTGAGCAGGGTGGCGATGGCTTCGGTGCCGCTCTCGAACAGGGTGTCGAGCGAGCTTTCCACGGACTCGGGCGTCGGCCGCAGGCGGGCGACCCAGGCGGCGAGACGCTCGCGCTCGGCGCCGGTCAGGTCGATCTCCTCGGCGGCGCAGGCGCGCTCGCAGAAGAACACCATCTCCTCCACTTCCGCCGCGCCGATCTCGCGATCCGCGCGCGCCAGCGCGGCAAGGAGCGTGATGCCGGCCTTGCGGATGACCATGCGAATTCGGTCCCAGCGCTGGTCTTCCGGCTCTTCGGGGGCAACCACCTCCGCGTCCTTCGGCCAGATGAAGCCGAAGGTCTCGTAGAAGAAGCGCGACAGCGGCTCGCGCTTCGCGCCGTCGAGGTCCGTCACAGCGGTGATGCGGTCCACCCGGAACGCGCGCGCCGCCTGCCGCTCGTGGCACTTGGCGATGAGGATGGGCACGCCCTCCACATTGCGCTGCACCGCCCACACCGAAATGCGGCGGTGGCTCACATTGCCGGCGTGGTCCACATAGTCGATGGCGAAGGACTGACCGTCGGCCGGGTCATGGTCGTCCGCGGCGCCGGCGGCGAGGGTATCGTGGGGGTCGTCCTCGGGCACCGAGAGGCGGTGGGCGTCGGTATAGAAGGGGGCGCCGATCATCTCGACCCGGTCGAGGATGAAGGACTTCAGCGAGGTGATGGCGTTCATGGGGGCGCTCACACTGAGGCCGACGATGTCCCCATCGGGCCGACGACTATTCCCCATAGATAGCTGGCGCAGCGTCGCCGATAAAGCTTTTCCCCGTGGTCCCTACCCCTGTGCCTCAATCCCGGTCCAGCGCATCCCGGATCAGGAGCGCGATGTGGCGGGCCTTGCGGCCCGATCCGTGCTCGATCTGGTGGCGGCAGGAGAAGCCGTTGGCGATCAGGGGCGCGTCCTCCGGCGCAACGCGCATGGCCGGCAGCAGGGCGATCTCCGCCATCTGCATGGAGGCATCATAGTGCTCTGCCTCCAGTCCGAAGCTGCCGGCCATGCCGCAGCAGCTCGTCTCCACGATGTCGTAGGAGAAGCCGGGGATGAAGGAGAGCACCTTGCGCGTCGCCTTCATCACGCCGAACGCCTTCTGGTGGCAGTGGCCGTGCAGCACCGCCTTCGCGCCGGGAAGCGCCTTGAGCTTCAGCCGCAGCCCCCGGTTCTGGTGCTCGCGGGCGAGGAATTCCTCGAACAGATAGAGCTGCTTGCCGAGCGCCCCGATCTTCGGGCCGAGGCCGAGGCTGTAGAGTTCGTCCCGAAGCGAGAGCAAGCAGGAGGGCTCGAGGCCGATGATCGGCGTGCCGGCGGCGATCTCGCTCTCGAAGGCGGCGAGCACGCGCTGTCCCTCGCTGCGCGCCTTCTCCACCATGCCGGTGGTCAGGTACGTGCGGCCGCAGCACAGGGGCCGGTCCGGCTCGGCGTCGGAGGGGTCGGGCTTGGCGATGCGCACGCGGTAGCCGGCGAAGGTCAAGACCTCGCGGGCGGCCTCCGCCACTTCCGGCTCGAAATGGTGGCAGAAGGTATCCACGAACAGGATCACGTCGCCCCGCTCCGCCAGATGCGGCGCGGCGGGCGGCGGGACATAGGCAACGGGCGCCGGCTCCGGAATGGGGCGGCGGGCGGTAATGCCGAGGAGGCGCTCGGCGAGGCTGGCCATCAGCGGCACGCGGTTGCGCAGGAGAATGGCGAGGCGCAGCAGGCGGCGGTGGCGGCCGGTCCATTCCGGCACGCCGCCGAAGAGGCGGGTGCGCAGGGGCACGCCCTTGATCTCGTGCCGTTGCGCCAGGTACTCGGTCTTGATGAGCGTCATGTCCACGGCGCTCGGGCATTCCTTCTTGCAGGCTTTGCACGACACGCACAGGTCCATGGCTTCGTCGAGCCGCGGATCGGCGAAGGCGGCGGCGTCGCTGCCATCGTTCAGGGCCGCCTTGAAGGCGGCGACGCGGGCCTCGGTGGAATGGGCGCGGTCGCCGGTGATGCGGTAGCTCGGGCACATCACGCCCTTGCCGGTATTCTGACAATCGCGGCTGTGCATGCACACGGCCACGGCCTTGGCGTAGTTCCCGCCGGTCGCTGGAATGCCGGAATAGGCGTCGCCGATGCCGTAGGTGTCGTAAGCCGACCAATCCAGGAAGGTTTTCATGCCGCGCGGGTCCTTTTCACCCGCGCCCATGCAAGAGGCATACCCCATGGCGGCCGGAACAAGACCCGCGCGCCGGCGCTTGCAGGGCGCAGGAGGTCCGCCCCGGCCATGCAGATCGGTCCCCTGTTCCTCGATCCCGGCGACATCGACAGCGCCCTGCGGCTGGTGGCGGCGACGGCGGCTGGCCTGGCGCTGGGGCTCAACCGGGATCTCAGCGACAAGCCGACCGGCATGCGCACGCTCGGCCTCGTGGCCCTCGGGGCGGCGTTGGCCGCCCTTGCCGGGCTCCGGGCGCAGGGTGTGGCGGGCGATCCGGACGCGACGAGCCGCGTCATCCAGGGGGTGATCCAGGGCGTGCTCACCGGCATCGGCTTTCTCGGCGCCGGCGTGGTGCTGCGCGATCGCAGCGCCGGGCGCATCCGCGGGCTCACCACGGCGGCCTTGGTGTGGGTCACCGCCGCCGTCGGCATCGCCTGCGCGCTGGCGTCATGGGTGCTGATCGCGCTCGGCGTCGGGCTCGCCCTGTTCCTGCTGGTAGTGCTGCACCCGCTGGAAAAGAAGCTGGAACGCAGGGCCGGCGGGGACCAGCCATAATGGGCCCGGCGGCGCACGTGGGATAGGCGTGCGCCACCGGGCGCCGGCCGCAGCCTGCAGGACGCGCAGGACTCATGCAGCCGGAGGGAGACGGCGCCGGTGCGGCCCGTCTCTGGATCGAAGCGGAAACGCCTCGCGGGAGGTCAGAACCGCGTCGTCAGCGTTGTCAGCCAGGCCGGGGAGACCTGAACCAGAGCCGCTTCGATCCGCTTGTCGGCGCCGGTGGCGATCAAAAGGCCGACCACCACCAGCACCAGACCCATGAGGGCCTTCGCGCCCTTGCCGCCGGAGATCATGCGCGCGCGCCAACGCATCAGCGTGGGGCGGGAGAGGGTTCCG
>JAEWBL010000186.1 GCA_023391175.1 Pseudomonadota bacterium | reverse complement strand
TGCGAGGTGTGGCGCTGCCAGTCGCGCACGCTGGCATCGTTGTAGCAGGCATAGCCCGCCACATGGGACAGCGCGTCGGCCTCGCAGATGCGCCGGCCGGGCTTTCCGATGATGACGGCGAGTTCGCCCTCATAGTCGAACTCATCGGATTCCAGCGGCTTCACCAGCGCTTCGCCGTCCCCCACTTGGCTGCCGGCATAGCGCGCGAACAGCATGGGATTGGGGGTGACGGTGCGGCCCGTCTCCACCACGTGGTCGTGGTAGTTGAGGCCCACGCAGACGATCTTGTCCGGGTCGGGAATGACCGGCGCCAGCGTCACGTCGGCGAGGGCGAAATCCGCCGGCGCGCCCGCCAGAGCGGCAGCGCGATCAAGCCCGCCGGCGATGAAGGTGCGCAGCGTCGGCGCCTCGGGAAAGCGGCGGGCGAGATCAATGATCCCGCCGCTGGTCACGAGGCCGTAGCCGGCCTTGCCGGCGTGGGTGAAGGACGCGAACTTCATGGGGCAAGCCTTTTCCTTGAACGTTTCGGGATGAGAGAGAGATCAGGCGGCGGAGGCCTGTGCGGGGGCGGCAGGCGCCAGCGCATCGGCCATGACGGCAAGGTCCGCCGCGTCGGCCGCGCTGCCGGCCACGTAGCGATCCGGGCGGACGAGCACCGCCGCCGCGCCGGCCGTATCCAGCAGCGGGCCGAGGTCGGGACAGTCGGCGGTGGTGACGATGGCGATGCCGGCCGCCTCGAAGCGCTGGCGCACGCCCTCGGCGGCATTGCGCCAGAGTTCGTCGCGGCACAGCAAGGCGAAGCGGTAGCCCACCGCGTCATCCAGCCGGCGCCCGTCGCCGAGGCGCGGCTGGGCGAAACGGCTGCCGGCGATGTCCACGCGGCCGAGGACGACGCCCGGTCCCAGCTGGGGCACCCGGCTGCGCAGGCGCACCACGCCGTCGGCATCGCGGAAGGCGGCGTTGAGGGCGGCCTCGGTGCCGCAGGTGTTGATGAGGCCGCCGAGCCGCACCGCGGTCTCGATATAGGCGTGAGCGTCGGGTGCCCGCTCGCTCTGGTAGGTGTCGAGCAGGCTGTCCTCCGCCTGTCCCTTCACCACCGCTTCGAGCTTCCAGGCGAGGTTCGCCACGTCGCGGATGCCGGAGCACATGCCCTGGCCCATGAACGGAGGGGTCTGGTGGGCCGCGTCGCCCGCCAGCAGCAGCCGGCCGCCGCGCCAGCGCTGCGCCACCGCCGAATGGAAGGTATAGACCGCCGCCCGCTCCAGCTCCGCCTCGTCGGGCCGGAGCCATGGGGCCAGCAGCGACCAGACGGTCTCGGGGTGCACCATGGCGCGGCCGTCCTCATGCGGCAGCACGGTGATCTCCCAGCGGCGGCGGTCGCCGGGGCCGCGCACATAGGTGGCGGGGCGCGCGGGGTCGCAATACTGGATGGTGTGGTCGCCCAGCTCCGGCTTCGGCCGCCGGAGCACCGCGTCCACCACCAGCCAGCGCTCGTGGAAGCCGAGGTCGTCCATGGACGAGCCGATGAAGCGGCGGACCAGCGAGCGGGCGCCGTCGCAGCCCACCACATAGCGGGCGCGGGCCTGCTGCAGGCGGCCGGTGGCGAGGTCCTCGTAGCGGACGCTCACCCCTTCGGCCTCCTCGACGAAGGCGAAGGCGTCGCAGCGCGTGCGCACCCGCACGCTGGCGAAGCGCCGGAGGCCGTCGCGCAGGGTCCGCTCCAGGTCCGGCTGGTGGAAGCGGTAGCTGGCGTGCCAGCCGAACTCGCTCACCTCCTGCGGGCGCGGCCAGTCCATCAGCAGCGCGCCGTTCACGTCGATGAAGCGCATGCCCGGGTTGACCCGCAGCGACGGGACGATCTCATCGGCGAGGCCGATGGTCTGGAACACGCGCATCACCTCGTCGTCGAAATGCACGGCGCGCGGCAGATGGTAGGCCTCGGTCTCGCGTTCGAGCACGAGGGTGGAGACGCCTTGAAGGCCGAGCAGGTTGGCGAGGGTTGCGCCAACGGGCCCGAGGCCGATGATGACGACGTCGAAACGATCCGGCGTGCTGCCGTTTGCCTCGGGCATGGTTTTCCCCGTGTTGTGGTCCGCCTGCGCGCAGATCCGATGCGATGAAGAGAGCCCGCGCGCTCGACGCCTGCGCCGCGGGGCGGGTTCGGAAGGGCCGGCGGTCAGCCCGCCAGCCGGCTGTAGAGCCAGGGGCAGTCCACCACGTCCGGAGACCTGAGGCCGTTGGCGGCCGCCGCGAGGCGCATGTTGCGCAGCCGCGCGCGCGGCTCCTCGGGCAGATAGAGGCGCTCGTGCCCCCAGAAGCTCGGGCCGGCGAAGGTCTCGTGCGGCTCCCATGTGGCGGGATCGATCACCCGCCCGCCCCAGCCGTTCTCCACGAAGAAGCCGGAGGGCGAGTGGGCGTAGAAGGAGGTCATGAAATCGTTGGTGTGGCGGCCCAGCGTGTAGGCGAGGCGGCCCTCTTCCAGTTCGGCGAGGTCGTAGCCCTGGCCCACGTCGTCGAGATTGTTGAACTCGATCATGAAGTGGTGAAAACCGGTCTGCCCGGAGCCCACCATGGCGAGGCTGTGGTGGCGCCCGTTCACGTGGAAGAAATAGAGCGGATAGGGGGTGAGCCCGTAGTCGCTGATGTGGAAGTCGAGCAGGTCGCGATAGAAGGGCAGCAACGCATCGATCCGCACCGCGTGCAGCACGGCGTGCCCCATGCCGAACGGGCCGGTGCGAAAGCCCGAGATGGGGCGGCCGGGCACGAAGGGATCGCTCGCCCGCATGGGGTTGAAGAACAGCTCCACGCTGTTGCCGTCGGGGTCGGCGAAGGTGATGAGGTCCTCGACGAAGCGCCGGTCGGCCAGCGCGCGGGTGCCGCGCGCCACCGCGACGCCGGCGGCTTCGAGGCGGGCAGCGAAACGGTCGAGGTCCGCCTTCTCCTCCACCTCCCAGCCGATGGCGGCGATGAGCGGGCCCGGCTCGTTCACCACGAACAGCCGCTGGCGCTGGTCGTCCATGCGGAACGTCGTCTGGGTCCGCGTCGCGTCCACCGCCTGCATGGCGAGGAGGCCCGAGGCGAAGGCGTTCCAGTCGTCCATCCGGTCCGAGCGGATGCCGAGATAACCGAGCGCGATGACGCCCATGGGGTGGTCCTCCTGGGGGTGGGTTCCGATGGCGGCGGGGCGCGGCCTCAGGCCGGCGGCAGCGCCGAGGCCGGGCGGGCGGGGATGAGGAAGCTGCACCAGAAGGTCAGCGCCGCGGACGCCGCGATGTAGAGCGCGGGCGCCGCATTCATCCCGGTCTGCGCGATGAGTGCAGTGGCGGCCAGCGGCGCGAAGCCGGACAGCAGCGTGACGCTCACGTTGTAGGACAGAGCGAGGCCGGTGAAGCGCACCTGCGTGGGAAACAGCCCGGCGAGGATGCTCGGCCAGATGCCGCTCGCCAGCGAGAACACCAGCGACAGCAGGCTCAGCACCAGGACGATGCTGGCGCCGTGGTTCGCCATCAGCGCGAACAGCGGGATCACCACGACCACCATGCCGAGCGATCCGGCTCGCAGGATGAGGCGTCCGGGCACGAAGTCCCCGGCCCAGCCGGCGAGGATGAGGCCGACGGAGCTGACCACCAGCGCCACCGTCATGGCCAGCGCCACGTCGGGGGCGGGATAATGCAGCGTCTTCACGAGGAAGGCGGGCACGAAGCCGTACAGCATGCCGTTGAAGCCGGCGATGATGGCGGCGATGCCCGCCGCGACCAGCACCGAGCGGCCGTGATGGCGCATCAGCTCGCGCAGGGGATGACGCGTCGCCTTGCCGTGGAGGTTCACGAACTCGGGAGATTCCTCGAGCTTGCGGCGCAGGGCGAAGCTGACGAGGCCGATGACCCCGCCCAGCAGGAAGGCGATGCGCCAGCCATAGTCCGCCACATCCTGCGGCGGCAGCGCATACTGGATGCCGAGGTTGACCAGCGTCGCGATGAGCACGCCCACATTGACGCAGAAGATGATGAAGCCGCACGCGAGACCCGCCCGCCTGGGCGCCGCCTCCACCGCATAGGTCACCGCACCCGGCAGCTCGCCGCCGAGGCAGATGCCCTGCACGAGGCGGAAGGCCACCAGCAGCAGCGGCGCCGCGATGCCCCAGGACTGGTAGTTCGGCAGAAGGCCGATGGCGATGGTGGCGAGCGTGGTGAGGCCGAGCGAGGCGACGAAGACCGGCCTGCGGCCATAGCGGTCGCCCAGAACGCCCAGCAC
>JAEWBL010000152.1 GCA_023391175.1 Pseudomonadota bacterium | reverse complement strand
TGCTGGGCTTCTCGCTGAACGCGGTGAGCCTGCTCGCCATCACGCTGGTCACCGGCATCCTGGTGGACGACGCCATCGTGGAGATCGAGAACATCGTCCGCCACATGCGCATGGGCAAATCGCCCTATCGCGCGGCCATCGAGGCGGCGGACGAAATCGGCCTCGCGGTGGTGGCGACCACCCTCACCATCGCCGCGGTGTTCGCGCCCGTGTCCTTCATGGGCGGCATCGCGGGGCAGTACTTCAAGCAGTTCGGCCTGACGGTCGCCATCGCGGTGCTGTTCTCGCTGGCCGTGGCGCGGCTCATCACGCCCTTGGTCGCAGCCTATTTCATGAAGGACACCGGCCACCGCGAGGGCCGCGACGGCGCCGTGATGCGCGGCTATGTGCGCCTGCTCTCATGGTCGGTGAAGCACCGCTTCGCCACCATCGGGATGGGCATCGCCATCTTCGCCGGCTCCATCTGGCTGTCCACGCTGCTGCCTTCCGGCTTCCTGCCCACCAACGACATCTCCCGCGCCCTCCTCTCTGTGGAGCTGCCGCCCGGCAGCACGATCGGGGAGACGCAGAAGGTGTCCGACGAGATCGCCCGCGCGGCCCTCAGCCTGCCCGAGGTGAAGAGCGTCTACGCCACCGCCGGCACCGGCGGTTCGGGCGGCCTCGCGCTCACCTCCGGCGAGGTGCGCAAGGCGCAGATCGTCATCAACCTGAAGCCCCGCAGCGAGCGCAAGATCGACCAGAAGACCTTCGAGACGCAGTTCTCGAAGACGCTGGCGGCCATGCCGGACCTGCGCGTCTCGTGGAGCCAGAACGGCCAGAACACCCAGCGCGGCTTCCAGGTGATCCTCTCCGGCAGCGACGGCGCGGCGGTGGCCGAGGCCGCGGTGGCCGTGGAGAAGGCGGTGCGCGCCGACGTGCCCGAACTTGCCAACGTGGTCTCCTCCGCCGCCCTCGACCGGCCGGAAATCCGCATCGTGCCGAAGCTGGACGAGGCGGCGGAGCTGGGCGTCTCGGTGGACACCATCGCCGAGACGGTGCGCATCGCCACCATCGGCGACATCTCCGCCAACCTCGCGAAGTTCTCCGCCAAGGATCGGCAGATCGACATCCGCGTGCAGCTCGCCGAGAACGCGCGGACCCGGCTCTCCACCTTCGACGCGCTGAAGGTGCCCACGGCGTCGGGCGGCGCCGTGCCGCTCTCCGCGGTGGCGGACATCCAGTTCGGCAAGGGCCCGACCGCGCTCGACCGCTACGACCGCGCCCGCCGCGTGGCAGTGGAGGCGGACCTCGTGGGCGACACGCCGCTGGGCGACGCCCTCGCCAAGGTGAAGGCCCTACCCGCGGCGCAGAACCTGCCGGCCGGCGTGACGCTGAAGGAGGCCGGCGACGCCGAGATCATGGCCGAGGTGTTCTCCGGCTTCGCCATGGCCATGGCGGCGGGCCTGATGCTGGTGCTGGCGGTGCTGGTGCTGCTGTTCCACGACATCCTGCAGCCCATCACCATCCTCGTCTCGCTGCCGCTGAGCGTGGGCGGCGCCTTCATCGCGCTGCTCATCACCGGCAATTCGGTGTCCATGCCGGTGGTGATCGGCTTCCTGATGCTGATGGGCATCGTGACGAAGAACGCCATCCTGCTGGTGGACTTCGCCATCGAGTCCATGCACCAGGGCGTCGACCGTTTCACCGCCCTCATCGAGGCCGGCCGCAAGCGCGCGCAGCCCATCGTCATGACCACCATCGCCATGGTGGCCGGCATGGTGCCTTCGGCCATGGCGCTGGGCGAAGGCGGCGCCTTCCGCGCGCCCATGGCGATCGCGGTCATCGGCGGCCTCATCACCTCCACCGTGCTGTCGCTGGTGTTCGTGCCGGCGGTGTTCACGGTGATGGATGATTTGAGCCACTTCCTGGGTCGCATCTTCGGCCGCTTCATCGGCGGCAAGGATGAGCCGGAGGGCCACGGAATCCCGCCGGGCCTGCACCATCCGGCCGGCGAATAGCCCGCTTCCATCCCAGCAAATCCAGCGGCCCTCCCCTCCACCCGGACGGGAGGGCCGCTTGACTCACGCTGCCATCTGTACCATTCAGTACATAATTGACTGATCGGTACAGGAGAGACCCATGGCCCGCCCGCCGCTGCCGCCCTTCACCGTCGAGACCGCCGCGCAAAAGGTGCGCATGGCGGAGGATGCCTGGAACACCCGCGACCCGGAGCGCGTCTCCCTCGCCTACACGCCGGACAGCCGCTGGCGGAACCGCTCGGACTTCCTCACCGGCCGCGCCGAGATCGTCACCTTCCTCACCGCCAAGTGGCGGCGGGAGCTGGACTATCGCCTCATCAAGGAGCTGTGGGGGCTGAACGACAACCGCATCGCGGTGCGCTTCCAGTATGAGTGGCACGATGCCGATGGCGCGTGGTACCGCTCCTATGGCAACGAGCAGTGGGAGTTCGACGCCGAGGGCCTGATGCGCCGGCGCGAAGCCTCCATCAACGACGTGGCGATCGCCGAAAGCGACCGCCGCTTCCACTGGCCCCTCGGCCCGCGCCCGGCGGACCACCCGGGCCTCGCCGAACTGGGGATGTGATGGCACGAACGGTGGCCGAGCGCGCGGACGTCCTGCCCCTTCTGGGCGAGGTGTTCCGCGAGCACGGATACGAAGGGGCGAGCCTCGCCCACATCACCGCCCGCACCGGGCTCGGCAAGGGCAGCCTCTATCACTTCTTCCCCGGCGGGAAGGAGGAGATGGCGGCGGCCGTTCTGGCCGAGATCGACGGCTGGTTCGAGGCCAATGTCTACGCGCCCCTGCGGGCGGACGGCGACCCCGCCGCCGCGGTGCGGGACATGCTCG
>JAEWBL010000137.1 GCA_023391175.1 Pseudomonadota bacterium | reverse complement strand
GGATGCACGGCGCGCACGAGGCGACCCATCTCCGGCGTCACCACGGCGGCGAGCGCGGGATGAACGAAAGTCTCGTAGAGGCGCGAATTGGTCTGCGAAACGTTGGCCACCACCTCGAACGGAATCTCGTCGGCGCGGTCGTATTTCTGCAGGGCGGCGATATCCTCCACCCGGCGCTCGGTGAGGGTCACGTCGTACTTCACCTCGGGGCCCGAATGGTCCTCCTCGATGGTCATGCCATAGAGGCCGGGGGGCAGCGCCTCCACATATTCGAGCAGGTCGACGATCTGCGCATGCTCGCGCCGGGCGATGGCGCCCGAGACGAAGATGCCGAGATGGCCCACGCTCTCGTGCATGAGGCCGACGATGACCTGGCCAGCATCCTTCAGCGCCTGCGTGGTGGGGTAGATGTCCGCCACCCAGTTGATGGCCTGCTGGGGCGGGGTGATGTTGTCGCCCAGCGAGGCGAAGACGATGATGGGCGAGCGCACCGCCTTGAGGTCGAAGGCCTTGCCCGGCGCCCATTCCGCCTTGCCGGCGGCGAGCCGGTTGCCGACGAACAGGTTCTCGACGATCCACTTGATCTCTTCCCGGTTCATCAGGAAGTAACCGCCCCACCAGCGCTCGAATTCCAGGAAGCGCGGCGGCTCGGTGTCGATCTTGGAGTAGAGCGAATAGTATTTGTTGAAATAGGTGTTGGCCGGGTTCAGATACTCGAAATTGTCCACCAGATAGGCGCCGTCGAAGGTGCCGCCGCAGAGGTCGGAGGCGAGCGAGGCAGTCCACGCCCCGCCCAATACGCCGCCGGCATAGCGCATGGGGTTCTCGGCATCGTTGCCGGCCCAGTAGGACATGGGCGCGCCGTTCACCACGATGGGGCCCACATTGTCCGGGTCCAGCGCTGCGACCAGCATGGCCGCCCAGCCGCCCTGGCAATTGCCCATCACCACCGGCCGCTCGCGGGTGGGGTGGCGCTCGCGCACGAGGCGGACGAATTCGGATTCCGCCAGCGACACGTCCGCCAGCGTCTGCCCCGGCACCGGCTCGGGGAAGAAGATGACCATGTAGACCGCATGGCCCGCCTTCAGCGCGAAGCCGACCTCCGACTCCTTCTTGAAGCCGCCGATGCCCGGCCCGTGGCCGGCGCGCGAATCGATGATGAGGAAGGCGCGCTTTTCCGGGTCCAGCGTCACGCCGTCTGGCGGCAGGATGCGCACGAGGGCGTAGTTGCAGGGCCGCGCGAAGGTGCGGGCGTCGGCGACCATCTCATAGTCGAAGGCGAGCAGCGGCGGCTTGCCGGCCTTCTCGTGCTCGATCCAGGTGTTGCCGCGCTGGCGCAGGGTGTCCCAGAAGATCAGCGAGCGCTGGGCCGCGTCGAAGGCGTAGGAGACGCTGTCGCGCCACGCCTCGGCCGGCGTCTGCGGGCGCCCTGCCCCGGCGAAGGCGGAGGCCGCCTCGCGCATGGCCGCACCATAGGCCGAGACCGCCTCGCCGATGCGCAGGCGATAGATTTCCGCCACCCGGCCGTAAACCTTCATCATGTCCATGGGGTGCATGGCAGCCTCCTCAGGCTACGGCCGTATGGGACAGGACCTGGCGCATCTCGCGCACGATGGTCCATTCCTCGTCGGTGGGGATCACATAGGCCTGCGGGCCGCTGCCACGGGTGATGCGGGTGGCGCCGGCGCGGTTGGCCTCGGCGTCCAGCTCGAAGCCGGCCCAGGCGGCGGCGCGGAGCACCTCGGCGCGGGTCTCGGCATCGTTCTCGCCAATGCCGGCGGTGAAGACGAGGGCATCGATGCCGCCCAGCGCCGCCACCAGTGAGCCGAACTCGCGGTTGATGCGGTAGATGAAGAGGTCGATGGCCCGCCGCGCCCCCGCATCCGTCTCGCAGCGCTCGCGCAGCACGCGCATGTCGTTGGAGAGGCCGGCGACGCCGATGAGCCCGCACTTCGTATAGAGGAAGTGCTCCGCCTCCTCCGCGCTCAAGCCCATCTCGCGCTGGAGATAGAAGACGACGCCGGGATCGATGGAGCCGCTGCGCGTGCCCATCACCAGGCCGTCGAGGGCGGAAAAACCCATGGTGGTGGCGATGGAGCGCGACGCCTCATAGGCGCACAGACTCGCCCCGTTGCCGAGATGCGCCGCCACCACCCGCCCCTTGGCGAGGCGCGGCTCCACCTTCGGAAACTGGGTGGCGAGATAGGCGTAGGACAGGCCGTGGAAGCCGTAGCGCTTCACCCCCGCGTCGGTCATCGACTGGGGAATGGCGAACATCTGCGCCAGTTCGGGCTGGGTGCGGTGGAAGGCGGTGTCGAAGGCCGCCACCTGCGGCAGGCCGGGCACGCGGCGGGCGATGATGCGGATGGGCTCGAGGCTCTTCGGCTGGTGCAGGGGTGCCAGCGGGGAGAGGGTGTCCAGCTCGTTGATGATGGCGGGCGTCAGCTCCACCGCATGGGTATAATGCGGGCCACCATGCACCACCCGGTGGCCGACCGCCGCCAGTTGGTGCCCGCCCCGGTGGGCGCCGAGCCAGTCGGAGAGATAGGCGAGCGCCTCCTCGAAGCCGAAGGCCGCGTGGCCGTCCCAGCGCTGATCGCCGACGGTGACGCCCTCATGGTCCTTCACCTTGAAGTGGGGGTCCGTGCCCAGACCCTCGAACAGGCCGCGATAGATGCGGTTGGGCACGTCCGCGCCGTCGTCCAGGAACACCTGGAACTTGAGGCTGGAGGAGCCGGCATTCAGGACAAGCTGCACCTTTGCCATGTTCAGCCCTCCAACGCCTTGGCTGCCGCCCGCGCGGAAGCCTGCTGGGCGGCGGCAAGCAGGGCCGCCACGGCGCAGGAGGCGAGGCGCGTCGGCGCGGAATCCGCCCGGCTGGTGAGGATGATCGGTACCCGCGCCCCCACGACGATGCCGGCCGCATCGGCCCCGGCGAGGAAGGAGAGGCTCTTTGCCAGCATGTTGCCGGCTTCGAGGTCCGGCACGACAAGCACGTTGGCCCGCCCCGCCACGGGGGAAGAGATGTGCTTGATGGCCGCCGAGCCGAGGTCGATGGCATTGTCCAGCGCCAGCGGCCCGTCCACGATGGCGCCGGTGATCTGGCCGCGATCGGCCATCTTGCACAAGGCGGCGGCCTCGATGGTCGACGGCACCT
>JAEWBL010000098.1 GCA_023391175.1 Pseudomonadota bacterium | reverse complement strand
CCCCGGCCGCCGCCCCCCCCCCGCCCGCGCTGGACCGCTTCTTGCGTGACGTCCTCCCCGAGACCTCTTCGGGTAGGACTTGCGACAATGGCCCTCGACCTCAACACGGAATGGACGAACGCGGAGCTGGCGGCCCTGATCGGCTCCGTCGTGGATGATCGCGACTGGCGTCTGGAAGTGAGCAAGGGCGGCATCGCCTCCCTCGCCGACAAGACCGCCAATCCCACCGGCGCGGATTATGACGAGGGCCTGCACGGCTTCTTCGAGACCTGGATGGCCGGCACCGATTTCGTCGGCCCCTCGGCCGCGGGCGACAAGGACCTGATCGGCAAGATCGCCACCGCGCTGCGGGCCAACTACCCCACGCTGAAAGCCGACAAGTTCATCTACGTGGCGCTGTAGGCGCGCCGGACGGATTCGCCCGGACCCAACAAAGCCAAGCGGATGACCGGGCGGGAAGTCTGGCCCGCGCGGCCATGCGCGCGAGTTAAGTCGTCTCTTGCCGCCCCGGCAATTTCCCTTTTTGCGAAAACCCTTTAGGCTCGCCGGGTTGTTTCCGCCGGGTCGCTCCATGCCGCTGCGCTCAGCCTTGCCGCCAATCCCCGCATGTCCCCCGTCGCCCCGTGCCCTGTCGTCCGGCGCGGGTGATTCGCGACGTTCGGGGGCGTGCGGTGACGCCCAGGCGCCCTCCCCCGCCAGCGCCCGCTCACCGCCCTGAGGTTCGGCGGCGAACAGAGTTCAGATAGAGCCGCGCAAGCGGCCGGGGGGCGGGAGGGGCGCGTGGGAAGCGGCAGGCTGCGTTACGATCACGATTCACATCCGCCGCTCCCCGTGCTGGTCGGCGCGGTGGCCCAGCACATGGGCCTGATGGCGGTGACTTTGGTGTTCCCGTTGCTGGTGGCGCAGGCCGCCGGCGCTGATGCCGAGTTGCAGCGGCGCTATCTCGACCTCGCCATGCTGGCCATGGGCGTCGCGACCCTGTTCCAGTGCTGGGGACGGCCCATCCTGTTCCTGCGGCGCGTCGGCTCCGGCTATCTCCTGCCGGCCGTCTTCACGGCCGTCTATCTGCCCGCCGGCCTCTATGCCGCCCGTACCGGCGGGCTGGAGGCGGTGGCGGGCATGACCATCGTGGCCGGCCTCGCGCAGGTGCTGTTCAGCCGGGTCATGCATCGCATGCGCCCCTTCCTGCCCATCGAGATCGTCGGGCTGGTGGTGACGCTGCTCGGCATCATCCTCGGCGTCGTCGCCATCAAGCTGATGGTCGGCTACAGCCAGTCAATGGCCGACGTCACCCTCACCGGCACCGGCGGCGCGGTGGCCGGCCTCGTGGTGATGATCATCCTCGCCGCCTGGGGCAGCCCGCCGTGGCGCGCCATGGCGGTGCTCGTGGGACTTGCGGCGGGCACCGTGGTGCATCTCGCCCTCGGCCTCGGCACGCCGCGGCCGGAGGTCTCCGTGAAGCCCCTGCTGGAGCTGATCCGCTGGCCACTGGTGACGCCAAGCTTCAGCATCGGGCTGCTCCCCGGCTTCCTCGCCGGGGCGCTTGCCGCCATCCTGCGCAGCTTCGGCGACATGGTGGCGAGCCAGCGCGCCAGCGATCCGGAGTGGCGCCGCCCGGACTATCCCAACATCGAGGCCGGCGTACTGGCCGATGGCCTCGGCACCCTGTTCGCGGGGTTGATCGGCACCTTGGGCCTCAACACCTATTCGGCCAGCGTCGGTCTCGCCGTCGCAACCGAGGTGAAGGCCCGGCGGGTGGGGCTGGGCGTCGGCATCGGCTGGATCGCCCTCGCCTTCATCCCCGGCTCCTCGGTGGCGGTGATGGCCATTCCCCGCCCGGTGCTCGGGGCCGCATTGCTGTTCGCCTCCGCCTTCATCGTGCTGTCGGGCATCTCCATCCTCGGCCAAAGGATGCTGGATGCGCGGCGCACCATCGTGGTGGGCCTCGGCTTCCTCATCGGCATTTCCTTCGACGAAATCCCGGATTTCTATGCGCGCGTGCTGTCGGCAACGGCGCAGGAGCTGCTCACCTCGTCCCTGGTGCTCGGCCTGTTCACCGCCCTCGTGCTCAACGCCCTGTTCCGCATCGGCGCGGTGAAGAGCCGCCGGCTCGTCTGGTCTCCGGCTCAGGGCCATGCGATCTTGCGCCAGTTCCTCATGGACAGCGCTGCCGCCGATGGCGCGCGCACCGAGGAAGTGGGGCGCATCGCGCAGATCGCCGAGGAATTCGCCACCGCCGCCCCCTCCCTCGCGGAGGGGCCGGTGGAGGTGACGACACGGTTCGACGAGTTCGTGCTGGATGTGTCCTTCGCCTGGACCGGCGGCGCGCTCCAGCCGGGGCCGAAGCCCTCCTTCGATTCCAGCGTGGACGAGGAGGCCATGCTCAACGGCGTCACCTTCCTCCTCATCACCCGCCTCGCCGACCGCACCCACCGCCGCATCCTGCCGGACGGCCGGCAGGAACTGCGCTGCGAGGTGGACCAGTAGGGTGAGTGCCGCATGGCGGGGCGCAACTGTCGGTGGTAAGCCTGTTCTGATCCGATCGCGCGACCTTGGGGGCAGGACCATGCCGATCTTCCACGCCACTGGCCGGACCAGCGCCGGCCTCGCGCTCGGCTTTCTCCTCCTCCAGGCAAGCACCGCCACGGCGGCGACGGCGCCGGGGGCGACCGATCCGAAGAAATTCCAGAGCTATCTTTATTCGGACGCCTACAGGGCGGCCCTGTCAGCGGCGTGGCAGAAGGTGCCGCCGGTCTCTCTGCCCGCCTGCCCCACCCTCACCGACAGCAACACGTCTGTGACACTGCAGCAGGACGTGGCCTTCGACGCCAAGGGCCTGCCGAAGTCCGGCGCGTGGTGGGGACATTATACCGTGGCCGGCTGCGGCACGGAGCGGATCATCAACATCCTGTTCCGGGCCGAGCCCTCGGGCGTGCGCTTCCTCGTGACGCTGCCGGGCCGCACCCGCGCCAATGTGGTGCTCCAGCGCGACGGGCTCACCTATGCCTTCATCGGCGCCGGCACGAAGGTGCCCGACTGCAAGGACATGGAGGTGGCAGACACCGCGTTCGAGGGCTTCGGCCTCTCCCCCGGCGAAAAGTCGGCGCCGGAGAACGGGCCATGGCGCGAGACATGGACCGTGGCCGCCTGCGGCAGGATGCTGGCGGTGCCGCTGGAATTCATTCCGGACGCCACCGGCACCACCATCAACCAGCGCCCGGCCGAGATCCGGGAGCTGAAGAAGTAGCTCAGGCGAACTCCCGCGCGGCCTCCTGAAGGAAGGCGTGGACATAGGGCGCGAAGGAGCGCCAGCACTCCACGCGGAAGTCCGCGCCCGTGCGCACCAGCACCACCTCGGCCTTGCCGAGCAGCGTGCGCGTGGCCGCGCCGGGCGGAAAGGCGGCATCGCTCAGGTCCAGCGCGATCCCGGCGTTGAGGATGTCCGCCGCATGCGGGCCGCTCACGAGGAACGCCGCATTGCGGTGCCCCACCGCCACCAGCGAGAAGAAGCGGCCGGCGAGATCGCCCGCGATTGCAGGCGCGGCGGCCGCCCCCTCCCCTTCGGGACAGATGAGCAGCCATTCGCCCGGCCCGATCCGGGCGGCGAAGCGGTCCGGCGTGCCGCGCACGCTGTTGAGCGGGCCGGAAAGATCGAAGCCCCCGGCCGCTGCCGGCAGTTCCGCGCCGCGCGGCGCCTTCATCTGCAGCACGAAGCGGTCGGCGGCCGGCAGCACTCGCACCAGCCCGGACGCGGACGGGGCGAAAATGGGCGCGCGCCGGGGGTGGATGGAAACCCGCTCAGGCATGAACGCCTCCTTCCACAAGACCTTCCACCCGTTTGCCCTCGGGATCGAGGAACACCGGAGCCACCACCGTCACCGCCGTGAAGCCGGCCGGCGTCGTCACATGCAGCGTCTCGCCCATCCGCGCCCGCCCGCCGGAGACCAGCGCCAAAGCAATAGGATGGTCGAGCGTGGGGCTGAGATAGGAGGAGGTGACATGCCCCAGCAT
>JAEWBL010000073.1 GCA_023391175.1 Pseudomonadota bacterium | reverse complement strand
CGCCCATGGCCATCACGGTGCTGATGGCGCTGGGGGCGGCGGCGCTGTTCTCCATGACCTTCGTGCCGGCGGCGGTGGCGCTGCTCGTCACCGGGAAGGTCTCGGAACACGAGAACTTCATCATGCGCGCGGCGCGGCGCCTGTACACGCCGCTGCTGGACGCCGCCATCAACCTGCGCGCCCTCGTGGCCGTCGGCGCGGCGGTGCTGGTGATCGCGTCGGGCGTCGCCGCCTCCCGCATGGGCGGCGAGTTCATCCCGAGCCTCGACGAGGGCGATGCCGCCATCCAGGCCCTGCGGGTGCCGGGCACCAGCCTCACCCAATCCCTCGAAATGCAGCAGGCGCTGGAGAAGGCTTTGCTCGGGGTGCCGGAGGTGCGGGAGGTGTTCGCCCGCACCGGAACGGCGGAGGTCGCGACCGACCCCATGCCACCCTCTATCTCCGACGGCTACGTGATGCTGAAGCCCCGCGCCGAATGGCCCGATCCGGGCAAGCCGAAAAGCGCGGTGATGGAGGACATCGAGAAGGCGGCAGAACGGGTGGCGGGCAGCAATTACGAGCTGTCGCAGCCCATCCAGCTGCGCTTCAACGAGCTGATCTCGGGCATCCGTTCCGACGTGGGCGTGAAGATCTTCGGTGACGATCTCGACACGCTGCTCCAGGTGGCGGGGCAGGTGGAGGCGGTCATGCGCACCGTCCCCGGCGCCGCCGACGTGAAGAGCGAGCAGGTCTCGGGCCTGCCCATGCTCACGGTCGCGCTGAACCGGCCGGCCATGGCGCGCTACGGCGTGAGCGTGGCGGAGGTGCAGGAGCTGATCGAGATCGCCGTCGGCGGACGCGAGGCCGGTGTCCTGTTCGAGGGCGACCGGCGCTTCGACATCATCGTACGCCTGCCGGAGAACCTGCGTACCGACGTGGAGGCGCTGCGCGACCTGCCGATTCCCCTGCCGCCGGCTGCGCCGGAACGGGCGGTGCGCGCCGCCTGGACGCCGGCCGCCACGGGGCAGATCCGCTATGTGCCGCTCTCGGCCATCGCCAGCCTCTCGGTGTCGCCCGGCCCCAACCAGATCAGTCGGGAGGACGGCAAGCGGCGCATCGTGGTGAGCGCCAATGTGCGCGAGCGGGACCTCGGCTCCTTCGTCTCCGAGGCCCAGCGGCAGGTGGCCGAGAAGGTCCGGCTGCCTGCGGGCTACTGGATCGGCTGGGGCGGGCAGTTCGAGCAGCTCGTGTCGGCGACGCAGCGCCTCGCCATCGTGGTGCCCATCGCGCTGCTGCTCATCTTCCTGCTGCTGTTCATGAGCTTCGGGTCCATGGCGGATGCGGCGCTGGTGTTCTCCGGGGTGCCGCTGGCGCTCACCGGCGGGATCGCGGCCCTCATCCTGCGCGGGCTGCCGCTCTCCATCAGCCCCGGCATCGGCTTCATCGCCCTGTCCGGCGTGGCGGTGCTGAACGGCCTCGTCATCATCGCCTTCATCCAGAAGCTGCGGGCGGAGGGGCGCGACATCGTCACCGCCGTCCGGGAGGGGGCGCTGACGCGCCTGCGCCCGGTGTTGATGACCGCGCTGGTCGCCTCCCTCGGCTTCGTGCCCATGGCCATCGCCACCGGCCCCGGCGCGGAGGTGCAGAGGCCGCTCGCCACCGTGGTCATCGGCGGCATCGTCTCCTCAACCATCCTCACCCTGCTCGTGCTTCCGGCGCTCTACGTGCTGTTCCGGCGCGAGCCCAAACCCGCCGCCCCGCCCGAACCCGCGGCGGCCGCATCCCATTGACCACAAGGAGAAACCCCATGCTCAAGAGCCTGATCGTCGCCCTCAGCCTCGTCGCCGCCGGCCCGGCAATTGCCCAGCACGCCCACGGCGCCCAGAAGGGGCCGAACGGCGGCCCCATGGAGGACGTGGCGGGCGTTCATGTGGAGTTGGTCGTCGCCGGCGAGGCCGTGACCTTCAATCTCCTCGACGAGGCGGGCAAACCCCTCAGCGCCGCCGGCTTCACCGGCTCCGCCATGGTTGCGGCCGGGACCGAACGCAAGACGCTGCCGCTCGCTGCCGCTGGCGAGGCCCTCTCCGGGAAGGCGGCCGCGCCGGTCCCCAAGGGCGCCGCCGTGACCCTGCTCATCAAGACGCCGGCCGGGAAGTCCGGCCAGGCGAAGTTCACGGCGCCGTAGGACCCACCGATGGCACGGTATCGAAGGCTTGGCGGGGCGGCTGCGGCCGTCGCCGCCTTGCTCGGCCTCGGGTCGCCGGCGCTCGGCCTGGACCCGCGGCCGAGCACCTATCGCGAAAGGGCGAAGCACGACTTCCGTGATGTGCAGCTCGGCCTCGCGCATCCCGCACCCGAAGGGCGCAGCAGACCTGTCGTCCCTCCGGCCACGCAGGGACGGTCCCGCTGGCCGGCCACCGCCCCAAGCACTTCCGCCACACCAATCACGAAAGGCACGCCATGAAGGGCCTGCGCTACACAAGCCTAATCTGTATGGCTCTCGGCAGTCTTGCCGTGGGCCCGGCCCTCGCAGACGGCACCCCACCCGCGCGGCCAGCGAGCGCCTCGGACGCCGGCTGCGAGCACGGCAGCGCCGGCGCGCACAACCTCTTTTGCGCAAAGACCAAATCGGAGTGCATCAGCAGCAACCGCGCATTCCGGCCGCACGAGATCACCCATTGCACCATGCGCTACGACCAGTGCATGCGGGTGTGGGGCACGGCCAAATGAGGGCCGTCCCATCCTCAGGGTGGATGCTGCGTTCCGTCGGCGCGCTCGCATCCCTTCTTGTGCTCGCGCCGGCGCAGGCGAGCGAGAGCCACAGCGAGCGCGATCTGGTCCAGGCCTTCACCCTCCAGAACCTCGCCGTCTATTGCGGCCAGTTCACGCCTTCGGCCCTGTCTCAGACGGTCGGCAAGGACGGCGGGGTCAACGGACTGGCTCATCACGTGAAGACGGAAGCCGCAGCCCAGCTTCCGGAGGAGGACGCGGATCGCCTCGTTCGGCGATCCGCCGACGCGGCGCGCGCCATCGCGCTGATGGCGGTGCGCAGCCATTACGACGCCGATCGTGGCGTGGAAACCGCCCGCATCACCCAATGGTGCGACGCTGCCGTGGTGCCTGAGGTGCGCCGGCATGTCGAAAGCCATGCGGCGGAATAGCGAGGCTAAGCCCTGAAGGCTGCTGGGAAGCCTTCCTTCGCGTTGACCATGCCGCCGAGGATCTATCTGTGCGCATAATGGGCGTATCGGCACCCACCGTTTCACACCCCATACCACCAGCGGATAGAAGTGCTCCCAAGGGGAGATAACCATGAACGTCGGGATCATCTTCGGTCTGCTGTCCGCCCTGCTGTTCGGCGCGAGCACGCCGCTCGCCAAGCTGCTTCTCGGCGCCGTCGACACGTGGATGATGGCCGGCCTGCTCTATCTCGGGGCAGGTGCGGGCCTCGCCGCCGTCCACCTGTCCCGGGCCGCGCTTCGGCTGCCGGCTGTGGAAGCGCCGCTGCGAAGGAGCGACATGCCATGGCTCGCGCTGGTGATCCTCGCCGGCGGCGTCCTCGGCCCGTTGCTGCTCATGTTCGGCCTCGCCCGGACCGATGCCGCCAGCGCATCCCTTCTGCTCAATCTGGAAGGCGTGGCGACCATGGCCATCGCCTGGATCGCCTTCCGTGAGAATGTGGACAGACGCCTCCTTCTGGGCGCGCTCGCCATCCTCGCCGGCGCCGCGCTGCTGTCATGGCAGGGCCGGGCGACGCTCGACCTCGGAGCCGCGCTGATCGCGGGCGCGTGCCTGTGCTGGGGCATCGACAACAACCTCACCCGGAAGCTCTCCTCCGCCGATCCGGTGCAGATCGCCATGCTCAAGGGCCTCATCGCCGGAACCATCAATCTCTTGATCGCCCTCGGCCACGGAGCCGCCTTTCCCGCGTTGGGGATCGTGGGGGCGGCCGCGGTGGTCGGCTTCTTAGGCTATGGCGTCAGCCTCGCCCTGTTCGTGCTCGCACTGCGCCACCTGGGCGCCGCGCGCACCGGCGCCTATTTCTCGCTCGCGCCGTTCGTGGGCGCGGTGCTCGCCATCGCGCTGCTCGGCGAGGCGCTGACGCCCCAGCTCGTGATCGCGGGCCTCCTGATGGCACTCGGCCTCTGGCTGCACCTCTCCGAACAGCATGAGCATGAACACGCCCACGAGGCGCTGGAGCACGAGCACCGCCACCGCCACGACGCGCACCACCAGCACGCCCACGATGCGGACACGCCCTCCGGCGAGCCGCACAGCCACTGGCACCGGCATGTGCCGATGATGCACCGACATCCGCACTACCCGGACATCCATCACAGGCACGGACACGGCGCGTAAGCCTTCTGCGGGATTGCGCGTGGATCAGCGGTCTGGCTAATCTGTCCCCAAGGGGCTCCCGCGATTGCCCCGTGAGGCGCCAGCCTGAAATCGCGTCCTTTCTCCCCTCTGCCCAGGGATGGACGCTCGTGCCTTCAAACACCGAAATCACCGTGGCGCAGCTCGGTCGCCTCGTCGGCCTGCCGACCGCGCCCGTCATCATCGACGTGCGCACTGACGACGATTTCGCCGCCGACAGGAGAATGCTGCCGGCGGCCCTTCGGCGATCCCATGCGAACGTCGCGGACTGGGGCCCCGCCTTGGCGGGACGCTCCGTCGTCGTGGTCTGCCAGAGGGGCCACAAGATCAGCCAGGGCGTGGCCGCGTGGCTTCGGATCCAGGGCGTTGCGGCGGAAACGCTGGAAGGCGGCTTCGCGGCGTGGCGGGACGGCGGCGGCCTGCTCTTCTCCGAGGCCGCCCTGCCGCCGCGCGATGCCGCGGGGCGAACGGTCTGGGTCACGCGCGCCCGCCCGAAGGTGGACCGCATCGCCTGCCCCTGGCTGATCCGCCGCTTCATCGATCCCGACGCGGCCTTCCTCTATGTCGGTGCCTCCGAGGTCGAAAGCGTGGCATCGACCTTCGGCGCCGCGCCCTTCGATATCGACGGCGCCTTCTGGAGCCACCGCGGCGACGGCTGCACCTTCGACACCATGATCGCGGAGTTCGGGCTCAGGTCCCCCGTCCTCGACCACCTCGCGGTCATCGTCCGCGCCGCCGATACGGCGCGGCTCGACCTGTCCCCCCAGGCGGCAGGCTTCCTCGCGGCCTCCCTCGGCCTCTCCCGCATGTATCGGGACGACCTGCAGCAGCTCGACGCCGGCATGCTGCTTTACGACGCCTTCTATCGCTGGTGTCGGGACGCCGTGGAGGAAACCCATAACTGGCCTGCGGGCCAGCAGAAGCAGGGCTGAGGGGCGCGCCATGACCATCACCCTGGAAACGAGCGGCCCGGCCGCAGCACCCGCGCGCCCGACGTTCCGCGAGGCCGTGAAAGTCTGGGCGAAGATCGGTTGCCTG
>JAEWBL010000058.1 GCA_023391175.1 Pseudomonadota bacterium | reverse complement strand
GCCCAGGGTACCGGAAGGCCAATGGCAAGTGCGCGTCCTGGCGGCGCTGACGCGGCTTTGACGGGGGGGGGGCACGTGTTCCGACCACTCATCGCTTTGATCTTTGTCCTCGTGTCCTTGCCTGCTGGCGCCACGAACTCGCCCTGCTCGGGGAAGAAGGGCGGCATATCGCATTGCCGCGGTGCCATGTTCGTCTGCCAGGACAGCTCCACGAGCGCGTCCAAGCAGGATTGCCGCACTTACGAGGGCGGGCGCTACGACACCGACGACTCTGATCCGCCTGCGCCCAGAGTTCCGACACCCCAAACGAGAGGCGTGGGACAATGATCCCCGCTGCCGCTTTGGTCTGCGGTCTCTTGCTGGCTTTCCCGGCTTTCTCAAGCGAACCTCTCGCAGGCCGGGCCTCGGTGATCGATGGCGACACCATCGAGATTCACGGCACCCGCATCCGCCTGGAGGGCATCGACGCGCCGGAAAGCCGGCAGACGTCCATGGCCAAGGAGATGGGTGAGGTGGTCCGCTGCGGGCAGAAGGCGGCCTTCTTCCTAGCGGATCTGCTGGCGGAGCACGTCGTCACCTGCACGGAGACCGGCAAGGACCGCTACCGGCGCACCCTCGCTCATTGCGAGGTGGAGGGGCAGGACGTGGGCGCCTCGATGGTCCGCGCCGGCTGGGCGCTCGCCTTCGTCCGATACAGCCGTGAGTACCTGCCACAGGAAGACGAGGCCCGCGCCGGAGGCGCTGGCATGTGGGCTACCGAGTTCGTCGCGCCCTGGGACTGGCGGAAGGGCACGCGATGAAGGAGCAACCCTGGACCTCGCCCGACGCGCCGCGCTGGAAGCGATGGGCTGGGAACGTGATCCTTGTGCTCTGCGCCATCGGAGCGTGGATCCTTTATCTCCTCGACCCGATCGTCCGGCTGTGGCGCTGGTGGTTCGGCGTCTGACGTTCCGGAACCGTCGAACGCCGTGCCGGCCGGTGATAGCCTTCCATCACCATCCTTATGGAGGGAATCATGAAGACGCTCGCCATCGCGCTCGCCCTGCTGTCGCTTTCTGCTGTCGCCGCGTCGGCGGACACCTGCGTCGCCAACGCCGACGCAAAGAAGCTGGCCGGCGCGGCACGCACCAGCTTTCTCACCAAGTGCCAGAAGGACGCGACGGCGGCCTGCAACACCCAGGCGGCGGACAAGAAGCTTCACGGCGCCGCCCAGACCAGCTTCACCACCAAGTGCGTGAAGGATGCCGTCGGGCAGTGAAACCCTTGGCAGGTCAGCTCGCCGGCTGGGCTGCGGGCTCGCCCGGCTAGGCGATGGGTGCGTGCCCCTGGGGCCAGACGATGTTCGGCGCGGCGTCCGCGGGCTTCTTCCCCTTCGGATAGAGGATGATCCGCAGCGGGTTCGGGGTGTGCTC
The DNA here is from genome assembly GCA_023391175.1 of Pseudomonadota bacterium. Classification (GTDB taxonomy): domain Bacteria; phylum Pseudomonadota; class Alphaproteobacteria; order Rhizobiales; family Xanthobacteraceae; genus Xanthobacter. The sequence goes on along the minus strand of JAEWBL010000058.1, from coordinate 1,295 downwards.
CAAGGTGGCCCCGGACGCCGCGTCGGCTGCGAGGCCGATCACTCCGCCCACGATGGCGTTGCCCACGATTCCCGCCGCTGCGCCTTCGCCGGCGATCCGCGTCTTCACCTCGACCTCCTCCGGCTCGTAGCCAGCCTTGGTGAAGGTGACGGAGAACTCGTCCTTCCGGTTCACCGTCATCGTGCATGGGGTGGTGCACGTGAAGCCGGTTGAAGTTCGGACATCCGCGCCGCTCGGCTCCGACTGGATCTGCACCTGGCTCGTGGTGCCGCGTGTAATGGTAGCGCAGGCAGCAAGCGACACCGCGGCGCCCATCGCGAGCGCCAGCCTCATCTTCGTGTTCATGAAAGTCCCCTGACCCAAGGGAACAATGCCAAGGGCGCGGTTGAGAGTCCAGCGGACTGCTACCGCACAGCGGCCGGCGGCCCATAGCCCGCCACAATGGTGCCGACGATGGCCGTCGTGATGTGGCGCGTAATCGACCCTCCTGGATTGGTCAGGGATCGGGCGAAGCCATCTTGAGCGCAAGCTTGCGTTGTGCCACCCTGGGTCGCATCTGGGGAGGCGGGCGATGGTCAAGATTGTGTGGTGCGCTGCGGCAGCAGTGATTATGGCGAGCGCTCCTGCGCTCGCACAGAACCTTTATGGTGGCTACGGCAGCAGCGGAAACCACACGTACGGCACAGGCTCGAACCCAAGCTCGACCTATGTCCAGCCCTACGTCCGGAGCGACGGCACCTATGTCTCTGGTCACCACCAGACGACACCGAACTCCACTCAGATGGACAACTATGGCTCCCGCGGGAATTACAACCCCTATACTGGAGCCTATGGTACGAGGTCGCCCCGCTACTGAGGCGTTGCCATATTCGGCATGTGTTGACTTCGTCGCGTGTCCCCGCGCTCGCGACGCCGTCCCTTAGCATTTTGCTCACGAGCGCATGTGATCGGCTCGAAAGGCGCTGTCACCTGCGACGCGCGTATAAACGGCTGTCCGGCCCATCGATGAGCCCGGACAGCAGCGGATCCTGCATCCATGGCTCGCTTCTAGGCGGACAGCCATCAGGGCGCCGGACCTAATCTCGTCCCCTTCCTCAGCCTCACCCCGGGCCCCTCGCCGTTCTCCGCCACAAAGATCACGCCGGCGGCTTCGAGGGCGGCGCGGATGGCAGCGATGTTCGCCTCGGTGATGGTCGGCAATCCGTCGACGCTTTCGGCGCGCCGGACCGTGGCGACCCCTAGCTTTGACCTTTCCGCGAGCGTTTCAGCACTCCACCGAATGAGGCCTCGCGCGG
>JAEWBL010000039.1 GCA_023391175.1 Pseudomonadota bacterium | reverse complement strand
CGCCGGCGAGGTGGAAGGCAAGGGCCGTAACGCGGACGCGCTCGCCTTCCTGCGTGACGCCGCGGCCTTCCGCAACTGCCTGCTGGTGGAGCGCCCCAACGGCGACTTCGGCCAGACGCTGATGCGGCAGTTCCTGTTCGATGCGTGGCACCACGTGATGCTGACAGCGCTGACCAAATCCGCCGATCCGCGCGTCGCCGAGATTGCCGCCAAGGCTGTGAAGGAGGCGGCCTATCACCTGGAGCGCTCCAGCGACCTCGTGATCCGCCTCGGCGACGGCACCGATGAGAGCCACAAGCGCATGCAGCGCGCCCTCGACGATCTCTGGTCCTATGCGGGCGAGCTCTTCATCTCGGACGACACCGACCGCGTCATCGCGGAAGCCGGCATCGCGCCCGATCCGGCGAGCCTGAAGCCGGAGTGGGAGGCCATCGTCTCCGAGGTGCTGCGCGAGGCGACGCTGAAGGCGCCCACCTCGGCCTATGTCCACAAGGGCGGCCGGCGCGGCGTGCACACCGAGCATCTCGGCTATATCCTCGCCGACATGCAATTCCTGCAGCGCGCCTATCCCGGCGCGACCTGGTAGGGGGCGAAAATGGCGACCGCCACCCTGCCGTCCGTCGAGGAGGTCTGGCACTGGCTGTCGCAGGTGCCGGACCCGGAAATCCCGGTGCTCTCGCTGATCGATCTCGGCATCGTCCGCGACGTGACGTGGGACGGTGACACTCTGGTCGTCACCGTCACGCCCACCTATTCCGGCTGCCCGGCGACGGGCATCATCAATCTCGACATCGAGCGCGAACTCAATGCGCGCGGGGTCGCCAAGGTGCGGCTGGAGCGTCGTCTCTCGCCGCCCTGGACCACCGACTGGATGAGCGCCGAGGGCCGCGAGAAGCTCCGCGCCTACGGCATCGCGCCGCCGGTGGACGACACCGCAGCGGATGGCCGCTCTCTGGCGCTCGCGCGCCGGCTCGCCTCCGGCTCCAACCTCACGGTCGCCTGCCCGCGCTGCGGCTCGGCGCAGACGGAGAAGGTGAGCCAGTTCGGCTCTACCGCCTGCAAGGCCAGCTATTGCTGCCGCGCGTGCCTGGAGCCGTTCGACTACTTCAAGTGCATCTGAGAATTAAAGAAATCCGAGGAGCGCCGCATGGCACGGTTTCATTCCCTGGAGGTGGTCGACGTGCGGCGCGAGACGCGTGATGCCGTCGTCGTCACCCTCAAGCCCCGCCCCGAGGACGCCGCGGCGTTCGATTTCACGCAGGGCCAGTACCTCACCTTCCGCCGCGACTTTGACGGCGAGGAACTGCGCCGCAGCTATTCCATCTGCGCCGGCAAGGATGAGGGCTGCCTGAAGGTGGGCATCAAGAAGGTGGAGGGCGGCGCCTTCTCCACCTGGGCCAACGAGAACCTGTCTCCCGGCGACACGCTCGAAGCCATGCCGCCCATGGGCAAGTTCTTCGTGCCGCTGGCCCCGGAGCTGGACCGCCACTATCTCGGCTTCGCCGGCGGCTCGGGCATCACCCCGCTGCTCTCCATCATCAAGACGGTGCTGGCGCGCGAGCCCAAGTCCCGCTTCACCCTCGTCTATGCCAACCGGCAGATCAGCTCCATCATGTTCCGTGAGGAGCTGGAGGACCTGAAGAACCTCTATCTCGGCCGCCTCTCGGTGCTGCACGTGCTGGAGAGCGAGGCGCAGGAGATCGACCTGTTCACCGGCCGCGTCGACGCGGAGAAGATGGAAGGTCTCTTCAAGCATTGGATCGACGCGAAGTCGGTGGATACCGCCTTCATCTGCGGCCCAGAGCCCATGATGCTGGCCATCGCTGCCGCGCTGCGCGCGCACGGTCTCAGCGACGCGCAGATCAAGTTCGAGCTGTTCGCCTCCGGCCAGCCGGGCCGGGCGAAGGCCAAGGCGGTGTCGGCCAACGTCGCCGCTAATGGCGCCGGCACCACCGCCACCGTGACGCTGGACGGCGCCACGCGCACCTTCCACATGCCGCGCGAGGGCCAGAGCCTGCTCGACGCAGCGCTCGCCGCCAATCTCGATGCGCCCTACGCCTGCAAGGCGGGCGTGTGCTCCACCTGCCGCGCCAAGGTGGTGGAGGGCGAGGTGGAAATGGCGGTCAACCATGCGCTGGAGGATTACGAGGTGCGCGCCGGCTACGTGCTCACCTGCCAGTGCTTCCCGCTCACCGAAAAACTCGTCGTCACCTACGACGAGTGAGGGGGAAACCATGTCCGACGTGATCGCCATCGACGATTATCTGGCCCAGGGCGGCATTCTCTCCTCGCCCGACAACGTGCCGCCGCGCTATCGCGGCGAGCTGTTGCGGCTGATGTCCTCCTTCGTGGACAGCCAGCTCGCGGGCTCGGCGGGCTTTGCCGCCTCCATCAATTTCGCGCCCGGCATCAAGGGGCGCATCGCGGCGAGCCGCATCACGCTGGAGAAGGCGGATCATGCCGAGCGCGTGCTCGGCTTGATGGGCGCCTTCGGCACCGACACCGATCGCTACGAGGCGCAGCACGACTGGGCGGCGCGGATCGATCGCGAGGCCGACCTCGGCACCGCGCGGCACGGCGCCGACATGCGGCTCTCGGTCTTTCACTATCCCATCAAGGGATGGACCGACGCGGTAGCGATGAACGTGCTCATGGGCCTCGCCACCGGCGTGCAGCTCGCCGAGCTGTCCCGGGTGTCCTACGCGCCGCTCGCCGAAGTGTTCCGCGAGATCGCCCCGCGCGAGGCGCGCCATGCCGAGCTGGGGCTTGAAGGGCTGGAGCGCATCGCCGCGACCGAGGTCGGGCGGGTCGGGGCGCGGGCGAGCCTTGCCTATTGGCGTCCACGGGTCGCCGCCACGTTCGGCGTCGCCGGCTCCGCCCGCTACGACACGCTCCGCCGCCTCGGCCTGCGCCACACGCCCAACGAGGTGCTGCTTGCGCAATGGGAGCGGATCGCCGCCGACCGCCTCGCGCCCCTCGGCCTCGACTGAGATCTGCAGCAGACAAGAAAAAGGCCCGGCATCGCGCCGGGCCTTTTTGTCGGGGCAGGGGGAGGGCGGGATGCCCTCCGCGTCACTCCTTGGGCCGGCGGTCCACAATGCGCTTGGCCTTGCCGGTAGCGGTGCGCTCGATGCCGCCCGGCTCGTGCAGGGAGATGCGCGTGGTGATGCCGATGGTGTCCTTGATGCGCTTCAGGATGCGCTTGCCGGTGGCGTCCACGTCCACCTCGCCATAGACCTCCTCGCGGATCTCGGCATGCACGGTCATCTCGTCCATGCGGCCGTCGCGCGTCAGCTCGATCTGGTAGTGGCCGGAGCAGGCCTCCACCGCCAGCAGAATCTCCTCGATCTGGGTCGGGAAGACGTTGACGCCGCGGAGGATGATCATGTCGTCCGAACGGCCCGTCACCTTCTCCATGCGCCGCATGCCCGGCCGCGCCGTGCCCGGCAGCAGGCGGGTGAGGTCGCGGGTGCGGTAGCGGATGATGGGGAAGGCTTCCTTGGTCAGCGAGGTGAAAACGAGTTCACCCTTCGAACCATCGGGCAGCACTTCGCCGGTGATCGGGTCGATCACCTCCGGGTAGAAATGATCCTCCCAGATGTGCAAGCCGTCCTTGGTCTCCACGCATTCCTGGGCGACGCCGGGGCCGATGACTTCGGAGAGGCCGTAGATGTCGGTGGCGTCGAGGTTGAAGTCGCGCTCGATCTCCTGGCGCATGGCATTCGTCCACGGCTCGGCGCCGAAGATGCCGTACTTGAGCGAGGTCTCGCGCGGGTCGAGCCCGGCCTTGGCGAAGCCGTCCATGAGGGCGAGCATGTAGCTCGGCGTCACCATGATGGCGTCGGGCTTGAAATCGTGGATGAGCTGGACCTGGCGCTCGGTCATGCCGCCGGACATGGGGACCACGGTGCAGCCGAGCCGCTCGACGCCGTAATGGGCACCGAGGCCGCCGGTGAACAGGCCGTAGCCATAGGCCACGTGCACCATCATGCCCGGACGCACGCCCGCGGCGCGGATGGAACGGGCCATCACGTCGGCCCACATGTCGATATCGCCCTTGGTGTAGCCCACCACGATGGGCTTGCCGGTGGTGCCGGACGAGCCGTGCACGCGGATCAGCTTCTCCTTCGGCACCGCGAACAGGCCGAAGGGGTAGTTGTCGCGCAGGTCCGTCTTCACCGTGAAGGGGAATTTGGCGAGGTCCGAGAGGTCGCGCAGGTCGGAGGGATGCACGCCGGCCTTGTCGAAGGCCTGCCGGTAGAACGGCACGTTCTCGTAAGCGTGGCGCAGCGACCAAGCGAGGCGCTCGCGCTGCAGCGACATGATCTCGTCGCGCGAGGCGCGTTCGGCGGCATCGAGGCCACCCTCGATGGAACGGCCCGGGGACAGTGCCGGCAGAGCCATGGTGGTCGTCTCCTCCAGATGGATCTTCTGCGAGATCAGGATTTGCTGCTTGCGGGGGCGTCCACGCCCCCGGCGTCCGTCTGCGTGATGCGCCCGCCGATGGTGCGGGAATGGCCGCGGAACTGGGCGATCACCACATCGTCCTGCGAAACCTCGACATCGTAAATGCCGGAGCGCGCGCCGCGGCTCACCTCGCGCGCCCGCGCCACGAGGCGCTTGCCGCGGGTGCCGGGCCGCAGATACGTCACCGAGCAGTGCTGGGCGACGGTGCGCTCATCATAGGTGTTGCAGGCGAAAGCGAAGGCGCTGTCGGCCAAGGCGAAGATGAAGCCGCCATGACCCATGCCGAAGCCATTGCACATGCGCTCGGTGAGCGTCATGGCGAGGGTGGCGGTGCCCGGGCCCACGCTGACGATCTCCATGCCGAGCCCTTGGCTCGCATTGTCGGTCGCCCACATGGCGTCGGCGGAGCGGCGAGCGATCTCTTCCGGAGAGAGCGGCGCCACGGTTTCGGCGGCGGCGGTCACGAGCGGCGCCCCGTGAAGTTCGGAGCGCGCTTCTCCATGAAGGCCTTCACGCCCTCGCGGTAATCCGGCGTGCGGCCGGCCTCGCGCTGCAGGTCGCGCTCAAGATCGAGCTGGTCGTTGAGGCTGTTGCCGCCGGAGGCGTTGAGCGCCGCCTTGGTGAGGGCGAGGCCCTGCGTCGGCTGGGTGGCGAGGCGGGCGGTGAGCGCGCGGGCCTCGTCCATGAGCGCCGCGTCGTCGATCACCTTCCAGATGAGGCCCCATTCGGCCGCGGTCTCGGCCGCGAGCGGCTCGGCGAGCAGCATCAGCGCCCGGGCCCGCGCATCGCCGATGAGGCGCGGCAGGAAATAGGTGCCGCCCGAATCGGGCACGAGGCCGATCTTCGAGAAGGCCTGGATGAATTTGGCGGAGCGCGCCGCCAGAACGATATCGCAGGCGAAGGCGATGTTGGCCCCGGCCCCGGCGGCCACGCCATTCACCGCGCAGACCACCGGCTTGCGCAGCCCGCGGATGCGGCGGATGAGCGGATTGTAGAAGGCCTCGATGGTGGCGCCGAGGTCCAGGGGACCTTCCGCGTTGGCGCGGTCGGAGAGATCCTGCCCGGCGCAGAAGCCCCGGCCGGCGCCGGTGAGCAGCAGCGCGCGGCAATCGTCCTCGGCGGCGGCATCGAGCGCATCCGCGAGCGCGCCATGCAGCGCTTCGTTGAAGGAATTGAGGCGATCGGGTCGGTTGAGCGTCAGCTCCGTCCAGCCGCCATGGTCCGTGACGGTGAGCACGGCTTCGTTCACATGCGCCTCCACTTGGTCCTCCCACTTGCGGGCTCTTTCGGAGCCTCTTGAATTAACCGGACGATCGGTTAATCATTAGCGCAAGGGATGGGCTTGTCAACATCATCGCATAGCGTCCCGGCATAGGGAGAGGACCATGGCTGACCTGTTCGCGGCCCACGCCGCGCTGCTCGAATCCGCCGTTGCCGCAGCGCGCGGGCGGGGCTTCTGGGCGGCCTTCCCGGAAAATCCCAAGGCCTATCCCCAAGGCGGTGCGGCCGAGGCCAAGGCGGCGTTCGCGGCCCTGAAGAACCAGCCGTTCGAGCCCGCCGCGGGCGACGACGCGCCCCTCATCGGCGCCGAGGTCTCGCCCTTCGGTCCCGCTCTCGGTATCACCTATCGCGCCCGCGCCGTGGATGACCTGATCGCCCGCGCGGAGAAGGCCGGCGCCACCTGGGCCGCGGCCTCCATCGCGCAGCGCACGGGCATCGCTCTGGAAATTCTCGTGCGCCTGAACAAGGCCAGCTTCCTCATCGCGGAAGCGGTGGAGCACACCACCGGGCAGGCCGGCCCTATGGCTTTCCAGGCCGGCGGCCCGCACGCGCAGGATCGCGGACTGGAGGCGGTCGCCTATGCCTATGAGGAGATGTCCCGCGTGCCCGGCGCGGTGCTGTGGGAGAAGCCCATGGGCCGCTCCGCCATCCGCCTCGACAAGGATTTCCACGTGGTGCCGCGCGGCATCGGCCTCGTCATCGGCTGCGCCACCTTCCCCACCTGGAACAGCTATCCGGCGTTGTTCGCCGATCTCGTCACCGGCAATGCGGTGATCGTGAAGCCGCACCCCGCCGCCATCCTGCCGCTGGCCCTCACCGTCCGCATCGCCCGCGAGGTGCTCAGCGAAGAAGGCTTCGATCCGGACGTGATCCAGCTCGCTCCCGACACGGCGGAGGCACCTATCGCCAAGGAGCTGGCGACGCACCCGGCCGTTGGCATCGTGGACTTCACCGGCTCCTCCCAGTTCGGCGGCTGGCTGCGGGAGAACGTGAGGGACAAGCTGGTGTTCACCGAGGAGGCGGGCGTGAACACCATCGTCGTCGCGTCCACTTCCGCGTTCGGCCCCATGTGCCAGAACATCGCCTTCTCGCTCGCGCTCTACAGCGGCCAGATGTGCACGGCACCGCAGGTCATCTTCGTACCGAAGGGCGGCATCGAGACGGAGGCGGGGCACAGGAGCTTCGATGAGGTGGCCGGCGGCATCGCCTCCGCCATCGACGCGCTTCTGTCCGAGCCCGCCCGCGCCGCTGCGGTTCTGGGCGCCATCCAGAATCCGGCGACGCTCGCCCGCATCGAGGAGGCCCGCACCCTCGGCCGCATCGTGCGCGACAGCGCCGCCTTGCAGGTGGAAGGCGCACGCACGGCGACGCCGCTGCTGCTGGCGGTGGATGCCGCCGATGAGGCGGCGTATCTCGAAGAGCGGTTCGGCCCCATCGCCTTTGTCGTGGCGGTGGCCGATGCGGCCGATGGGGTGGCCCGCGCCGCACGCGCGGCGCGCGAAAAGGGCGCCATCACCGCCGCCCTCTATTCCACCGCCGAGGCCGAAATTGCCCGCGCCGTGCCGGCCTATGCCCGCGCCGGCGTGCCGCTCTCGGTGAATCTCACGGGCGGCATCTATGTGAACCAGAGCGCAGCCTTCAGCGATTACCACGTCTCCGGCGCCAACCCCGCCGGCAATGCCTGCCTCACCGATGCGGCCTTTGTAGCCGGGCGCTTCCGCGTCGTGTGCGTGCGCCGTCCGGCCGCCGCCTGAGCCTCTTTTCTTCGGAGATCACCATGGCTGACGCCTTCATCTGCGATTTCGCGCGCACCCCCATCGGCCGCTATGCCGGCGCCCTCAAGGACGTACGGGCGGACGACCTCGCCGCCCATCCCATCCGCGTGCTGAAGGAGCGCAATCCCGGCGTGGACTGGGAGGCGGTGGACGATGTGATCCTCGGCTGTGCCAACCAGGCCGGCGAGGACAATCGCGACGTCGCCCGCATGGCCGCGCTGCTGGCCGGCCTGCCGGTGAGCGCGCCGGGCACCACCGTGAACCGCCTGTGCGGCTCGGGCCTCGACGCGGTGGGCATCGGCGCTCGCGCGATCATGACC
>JAEWBL010000032.1 GCA_023391175.1 Pseudomonadota bacterium | reverse complement strand
ACCTCGGGGAAGATGGTGGAGAGGTGGTTGATCCAGTCGGAGAGCGTCGCCGTCTCGCCCGGAAGCAGGGGATGCCGGCCGGCGAGAAGATCGCGGAAGGAGGTGCCGGCCACGTCCACGTAATGGTCGCCACGCTTCACGAAATACATGGGCACGTCGAGGGCGTAGTCCACGTAGCGCTCGAAGCCGAACCCCTCCTCGAAGGCGAAGGGCAGCATGCCGGAGCGGGCATTGTCCGTGTCACGCCAGATCTCGGAGCGGAACGAGAGGAAGCCGTTGGGCTTGCCCTCGGTGAACGGCGAATTGGCGAAGAGGGCGGTGGCCACCGGCTGGAGCGCGAGCCCCACCCGCATCTTCTTCACCATGTCGGCTTCGGAGGAGAAGTCGAGGTTCACCTGCACCGTGCAGGTGCGGAACATCATGTCGAGGCCCAGCGTGCCGACCTTCGGCATGTAATTGGCCATGATCTTGTAGCGGCCCTTGGGCATCACCGGCGTCTCGGAGCGCGACCACTTGGGGCTCATGCCGATGGCGAGGAAGCCGATGCCGAGCGGCGTCGCCACTTCCCGAACCTGGGCGAGGTGGGCGTTCAGCTCCGAGCAGGTCTCGTGGATGGTGCGCAGCGGCGCGCCGGACAGCTCGAACTGCCCGCCCGGCTCAAGCGAGATGGCCCCGCCGCCGGTCACGTCCGCGAGGCCGATGATGGTCTCGCCCTCCATGATCGGCTCCCAGCCGAGCAGGGAGCGCATGCCTTCCAGGAGCTTGCGGATGCCCTTCGGCCCCTCGTAGGGCACGGGCTCATGGCGGCCCATGGTGAAGGGGATTTTCTCGTGCTCCGTGCCGATCCGGAAGGACCGCTCGGGTTTCGCGCCCTCTTCCATCCAGGCGACGAGTTCGCCGCGGTCGGAAATCGGGGTCGCGTCGAGCGTGTCGCGGGCCATCAGGAAGCTCTTCAAGCGGAGGGGCGCGCGACCATACACGGCACCTCGGTCAAGGCAAGCGCGTGGGGGTCGGTGCCGACGGGGCGGGAAAGGCGGGACTTCAGGCGGTGGGGCCGGCCACCTCCCGCGCGCCGCACCGCGCAGAAGGAAGGCCAAGGTTCCGGTCAGATGGTGACGGGATTTGCTTTCGCAACCGCGTCGAAGGCCTGGAGGGTGGTAATAAGCTCCTCCAGCTTCGCCAGCGGCACCATGTTCGGCCCGTCGGAGGGCGCCTTGTCCGGATCCGGATGGGTCTCGATGAACACGGCGGCGACGCCAACGGCCACCGCCGCGCGGGCCAGAACCGGCACGAACTCGCGCTGCCCGCCGGACGAAGTGCCCTGCCCGCCCGGCTGCTGCACGGAATGGGTGGCATCGAACACCACCGGCGCGCCCGTGGTCTTGGCGAGGATCGGCAGTCCGCGCATGTCCGAGACGAGGGTGTTGTAGCCGAAGGAGACGCCCCGCTCCGTCACCAGCACCCGGCCGTTGCCGGCGCCGGTGAGCTTGTTGACCACGTGGGCCATGTCCCACGGCGCGAGGAACTGGCCCTTCTTCACATTCACCACCCGGCCCGTGCGGGCGGCGGCGATGAGGAGGTCCGTCTGGCGGCAGAGGAAGGCGGGAATCTGCAGCACGTCCACCACTTCGGCGGCGGCGGCGCACTGGTCGATCTCGTGGACATCGGTGAGCACCGGCAAGCCGAGGCTCTCCTTGATCTCGCCGAAGACCGGCAAAGCCGCCTGAAGGCCGAGGCCGCGCGCGGCGGCGAGTGACGTGCGGTTCGCCTTGTCGAAGGAGGTCTTGAAGACGAGGCCGATGTCGCGGCGCGTCGCGATCTCCTTGAGCGCCGAGGCGACCTCCAGCGCGTGGGCACGGCTTTCCATCTGGCAGGGGCCGGCAATCAGCGTCAGCGGCAGGGCATTGCCGAAGCGCACGGGGCCGGCCTCGACGATGCTCTGCGGGGCGACGGGCGGCGGTGCGGCGGTCATGGGCGATCCCTCGACGGCTCAAGGCGCCCAACCGACTGACCGGACGAACCCATAAGCCTCAGAATGAATTCAGCTTTCCGACCGCGGCATGGGGCGACGCGGCCGGAGCGCGCCCTTGATAGAGCATTTTCCCCGTTTCGCTAAATCGCGAATGCGCGCGGTCCGGCGCTGGGGCAGGCCGGACCGCGCTAAGGCCGCTCAAGAACGGCCGTCAGGGCGTGACCAGCTTGAGGCCGACGATGCCGGCGGCGATCAGGCCGATGGAGGCGAGGCGCAGCAGATCGGTCGATTCGGAGAAGAACAGGATGCCGGCGACCGCCGTCCCCACCGTGCCAATGCCCGCCCACACGGCGTAGGCCGTGCCGATGGGGATGCCCCGGAGCGCGAGGGACAGGAGCAGCAGGCTCACGCCGATGGCGCCGAGCGTGAACAGGCTCGGCCAGACCCGCGTGAACCCTTCCGATTGCTTCATTCCGATGGCCCACGCGATTTCGGTGAGGCCGGCGATGAACAGATAGACCCATGCCATGGGCAGACACCACGAGTGGCGGGGTCGTCCCCGCCGCGCGTTGAGGAAGGAGCACGGTCGTCCGTGCCCGGAGCGGAGGCCTCCGCCCGATCCGATGTAATATGTTTTTCCTGATAGTGAAACCGATGCCTCAGCCCGGCGTCACCTCGAACACCAGCGTGGCACCCAGCGCCGCGCGAGGGGGCACGACGACGATGCCCTCGATGGCCTCTTCCACCATGCGGCGGGCGGCGAGCGAGCGGCGCAGCTCCGGTGCGCCGGGGGTGGAGAACCGGATCGCCGCGATGCGCAGGCCGCTTCCCTCCGCGCCCGGCGCCGGGACGCCATAGCGGTCGGTGAACAGCTGGCGGGACATGACGTCGATGGAGCCGCGCGGCGTCTGCGCCACGAACCAGGCATCGAGCGCGCGCTGGACCGGGCAGCCGGAGAAGGTTTCCAGAAACTTCTGATGCTCGGCCGGCGCATCGGCCACCAGCACCACGCCGGCGACGCCCGTCACCTGGTTGGAATGGCGCTGGAGGTCGGTGGACCAGAAATTCTCGGGATTGAGCTGGGTGCAGGAAAAGGCGCCGAAGTCCGGGCTGGCCGGCTCGCGCGCGAAGGCGAGGCGGAAGCCCACATCCACTTCCTGCCCGTCCGGCCGGCGCGCCTTGCGGGCGAAGTCGAAGATGTCGAATCCGCCGAATCCGTCGGCATCGAAGGCCGCCTTCTCGTGGGATGCGTCGGAGCCTTCCAGCACCAGCATGGACAGGCCTTCGCCGACGCGGGCGAGGAAATCCTGGTTGAACGCGCCGAAGGAGAAGGCCTCGCCCTGGGCGGCCGGAATCTTCTCCGGCTCCACGATCTGCAACAGCTCGATGAAGAAGCCGGGCGTCTGGATGATCCGGTTTTCGGTACCCCACGGGTGCCGGTTGCGGGCCCCTACGGTGAAGCCCAGGAGATCGTAGATTTCACCGGCCGCGTCGAGATCGCGAACGAGATGCACCACGTGGTCGAGGCCGCGTCGCATGGCTTCTCCTCTCATCGGCGCCCCATCGCACGGCCCCAAGGGGCACGCGGCGCGGCGGCGACGTCATGGGAAGGAACGCAACGGCTGGGGGCCGCGCGTCGCTCTGTCGAACGGGCATCCCCCCGGCGGCCCGGCCGGAGCTTAGTGCGAATTGCCGCGACGTGGCTACCGCACAGGACGAGAAAAGCCGGGACAAAAGCCAGCTGGCTCAGACCAGCCGGCTCTGGTCCTTGGCGGCGCCTATGAACGAGGCGAACAGCGGGTGCGGCTCGAACGGGCGCGACTTCAGTTCCGGATGAAACTGCACGCCGATGAACCACGGGTGGTCCGGATATTCGACGATCTCCGGCAGCAGCCCGTCCGGCGACATGCCGGAGAACTTAAGCCCGTGCTGCTCCAGCCGGTCGCGATAGGCGGTGTTCACCTCGTAGCGGTGGCGGTGGCGCTCGGAAATGTCGCGCCGGCCATAGACGCCCTCCACCTTGGTATTCGGCTCCAGCACCGCATGATACGCCCCGAGACGCATCGTGCCGCCGAGGTCGCCGGCCGCATTGCGCCGCTCCAGCTCGTTGCCGCGCAGCCATTCGGTGAGCAGGCCCACCACCGGCTCGGAGGTGGCGCCGAACTCGGTGGAATTGGCCTTCTCGATGCCGGCGAGGTTCCGCGCCGCCTCGATCACCGCCATCTGCATGCCGAAGCAGATGCCGAGATAGGGCACCTTGCGCTCGCGGGCGAAGCGGGCCGCGCGGATCTTGCCTT
>JAEWBL010000030.1 GCA_023391175.1 Pseudomonadota bacterium | reverse complement strand
GCCGGGGTGGTCCTCGCCATCGTGGGCTACCTGTTCATCGACCTACGCTGACCCTGATGCAGGCCGCTCGGGGTCGGCCAGGAGCGCCCTGCGCGGAGCGAGGCCGACCCCACCGCATTTCCGTCGGCATCGACATGGAGCGTCGCAGGCGATAGCGCAGGCGCGACAGCGAGACCGGCCGGGCGGCCGGTTTTCCTCTCGGGCCATCGTCTCAATTTTGGAACGCGGCGGGCTGTCAATGCGCGCTTTCCGCTGACCCCGCCGGCTGATACCCCACCTCTGAGAACTGCCAAAACAGCCAATTGGCAGCCGGACTCTCCCACCTGTGGCGGAGTTTCCGACGGCGGAGGAACACATGGGAATGCCGATCAAGCTGGCGACCGAGGCGAAGCGAACCCACGGCCTGGACCGCCTGCTCGACGCGAAGTCGGTCGCCATCATCGGGATGTCCGCCAAGCCTCAGTCGGCGGGCCAGATCGTGCTGAGAAACTTGCGCGAGAACGGCTTTGCCGGGGCGATCCATCTCGTGGGGCGCACCCCCGGCCTCATCGACGGCCTCACCGTCATCACCGACATGGCCGAGCTGCCGCTCGGCGTGGACCTCGCCGTGCTGACCGTCCCGGCGGCGAGCGTCGAGGCGACACTGGAAGCGTGCATGGGGCGGCAGGTGGGCTCCGCCATCGTCTTCGCCTCGGGCTTTGCCGAGACGGGCGAGGAGGGGCGGCGGGAGCAGGAGCGCATCGGCGCCCGGGTGCGCGCGGGGGGCATGGTCGTCGTCGGACCGAACTGCCTCGGTTTCACCAATTACGCGGCCGGTTTCAGCATCACCTTCGTCGGCGTCAACAAGGTCCCGGTGATGCCGGACGGGACGCGCGATGCGGTCGCGATCGTCTCCCAGTCCGGCGGTCTCGCCAATCACCTGCGGCACGGTCTGAACTCCCGCGGCGTGGCGGTTTCCTACAACATCTCCACCGGCAACGAGATGGATCTCGGCCTCGGGGATTTCGTCGATCATCTGGTGGGCGATCCGGCGACGCGGGTCATCATGGTCTATGCGGAGGATATCCGGCGGCCGGACGTGTTCCTGGCCGCCGCGTCCCGCGCCCGCGCCATGGGCAAGCCGCTGGTGATGCTGTTTCCCGGCCGCAGCCCCCATGCGCAGGAGGCCGCCAAGTCGCACACCGGCGCGCTGGCCGGCGACTATGCGGTGATGAAGGCCATGGTGGAGCGCGCCGGCGTCCATCTGGTGGAGACCCTCGACGAATTCATGGACGTTGCCGAGATTCTCTCGCGCTATCCGGCGCCTTCGCGCGGCGGGCTCGGCATCCTCACCTTCTCCGGCGCCTTCTGCGGCATCGCCCATGACTTCTGCGCCGATATCGGCGTGGACATTCCAGCTCTCTCGCCGGCCACCGAAGCCGAGCTCAAAGGTTTGCTACCGGCGTTCATCTCGCCGAAAAATCCCATCGATCTCGGCACCGAGGCGGTGTGGCGGCCGGAACTGGTGGGCGCGGGCGTCGCGGCGCTGCTGAAGGAGCCGGCCATCGGCGCCGTCGCCATCTCCATCCCGATTGTGTCTCCTGCTCATGCCAAGGCCTATGTGGAGCAAGTAGTCGAGGCGCGGGGCCAGAGCACGAAGCCGGTGGCGATGGCCATGCTGGGCGATCAACTGCCCCTGCCGCCCGAGTTTCTGGAGATCGCCCGCACCAGCAAGGTGATCGTCTCCCGCTCGTCGGACCGGGTGCTGAAGGCGCTGGCGCAGATCGTCCGCCAGCCCGATCCGCGCCCGGCGCCCGCTGCCGCAGCATCGACCCGGGCGCGCGATCTGCCGAAGGGCACCCTGCCGGAATGGCTGGGCAAAAGTCTGCTGCAAGGCGAAGGCATAGCAATTCCCGGCGGACGCCTCGTGCGGACCCTGGATGAGGCGCATGCGGCGGCCGAGGCCATCGGGTATCCCGTCGTCATCAAGGCGCAGGCCGGCGCGCTGGCCCACAAGACGGAGGCGGGCGGCGTCATCCTCAACCTCGCCGATGCCGATGCGCTCGCCGCCGCCTGGGCCACATTGCACGCGAACATTTCCCGCGCCCAGCCCGGCCTCGCGCTGGACGGCGTGCTGGTGGAGAAGATGTCGCCGAAGGGCCTGGAACTGGTGGTCGGCGGCCGGCGTGATCCGCGCTGGGGCCCGGTGGTGCTCATCGGCCTCGGCGGCATCATGGTCGAGGCGCTGGGCGATGTCCGGCTCGTCGCGGCGGACGCCAGCCGCGAGGAGTTCGTGGCCGAGTTCGGCAAGCTGAAGGCGTCGAAGATGCTCTACGGCTTCCGCAACCAGCCGCCCGTCGATGTGGAGGCGGCAGCCGACGTGGCAGTCGCCATCGGCCGCCTTCTGCTCGCGACGCCTGAGATCACCGACGTCGAGATCAACCCGCTCATGGTCTACGAGCGCGGCCGCGGCGCCGTCGCGCTCGATGCTCTCATCATCAGCACCGGCAGCTAGAGCTTCCGGCGAAAGCAAAGCGACAGTAACGCACCAAGTATCGGAGCCTGACATGCCCGCGCTCGTGACCTACGAGGTCGAGGACAATATCGCGCTGATCGGCCTCAACCGGCCGGACAAGCGCAACGCCATGAACGACGCGCTGCTGATGGAGCTTCGCGACGTGCTCAACGACGCGGGCGACAAGATCGACGCCGCCGTGCTGTTCGGCCATGGTCAGAATTTCTCCGCCGGACTCGATCTCTCCGAACTGTCGAAGCGCCTGACGCCCGAGGGGCAGGCCCCGCGCAAGCGCAGGCCGCGCCACCTGTGGCACTCGACCTTCGACCTCCTCGCGCGGGGCAACTTTCCCGTGGTTTGCGCGCTCCATGGCGCCACCATCGGCGGCGGGCTGGAGCTTGCCTCGGCCGCGCACATCCGCGTCGCCGACGAGACCACCTTCTTCGGCCTGCCCGAGGGGCAGCGCGGCATCTTCGTGGGCGGCGGCGGCAGCGTGCGTACCCAGCGCATCATCGGCTATCCCATGATGGCCGACATGATGCTGACCGGCCGCCTCCTCACCGCCGAGGAGGGTAGCCGCTGCGGCCTCGCGCAATATGTGGTGCCGGCCGGAGAAGCGCTGGCCAAGGCCAAGGCACTCGCCCGCGTCATCGCCTCCAACGTGCCCCAGACCAACTGGATGATCACCAATGTCCTGCCGCGCATCAACGACCTGTCGCACGACGACGGGCTGTTCATGGAATATCTCAACACATCCATGACCCGGCCGCCCGAGGCCCTGAAGCGCCTGGAAGACTTCCTTGAAAAGCGCGCCCCCGCCCTCGCGCGGCCCGAATAGAGAAGAACCTGCAAATACAAATCAGCATCATAAAAACAGGGAGGACGAAATGGGCCGTCTCGTCGATCGGCGGACACTCCTGCGGGCTGGCCTCGGTGCCGGCGCGGGGGCTCTGGCGGGCTTTTCGATGCGGGGAGCATGGGCGCAGGGCGATGCCGTGCGCTGGGCCTATCTTGTGCCCGGCTTCACCGTGCTCATCGCCCGCTACATGCAGCAGAAGAAGCTCGGCGACGCGCCCGGCGTCGGCCTCGCCGCACCGAGCGAATACGCTACCGTCTCCACTTATTACAACGATTTCGCCGCCGGCAATTACGATGTCTGCATCGGCAGCTGGGACGTCTTCGCCCAGCGCTTCGAGGCGGGCGTGCCCATCCGCATGCTGTGCACCATCACCACCGCGAGCATGATCTCCATCCTCACCGGCGAGCCATCCATCAAGGGCATCCCGGAGCTGAAAGGCAAGACGCTGGCGGCGCCGCAATCCACCGGCACGTTCCGCATGGTGTCGAGCCTCATCAAGGAGCGCTACGGCCTGGAGCTGGGGCGTGACATCAACATCCAGGGCGTCGATAATCCGGCCTCGTCCATGACCATGGTTCTCGCCAACCGGGCGGACGCGGGACTCTCGTGGGAGCCGAACATCAGCTCGGCGCTGGCGCGGCGGAAGGACCTCTCGCTCATCTTCAATGCCGGAAACGCCTATCGCGAGATCAGCGGCGGCGCGGAGCTGCCCTATTTCGGCATCGCGGTGCGGCGCGAGCTGGCGGAACGCGATCCCGAGCGGGTGCGCCGCATCCGCGCGGCGTTCGAGGCCGCCATCAACGGCATCATCGCCGATCCGAAGGAAGCGGTGAGCCTTGTCGCGGACTCGGCCGGCGCGCCGGCGCCCGTGCTTCTCGATGCGCTGACCTCAAAGCGGCTGAGCTTCCGCTTCGGCTCCATGGCCTCGGCGGAGGAGCGCGCCCAGATGACAAAGGCCGGCGAGTTCTTGAAGCGGAACGGCCTGCTGAAGCAGTCCATCGATCCCGGCTTCTTCATCGCGTCCTGACGTTCGCGGGGTCCTTGCGCGCGTCGCCCGCAGGGCGGCGGCGCACCGGTTCGGCCTGGTCACGCCGATCGAGACGCGCCGGCCCGTCGGCGGCCAGGAAGGCCTCCACGTGGTCGAGAAAAACGCGGGTGCGCTGCGGCACATGGCGGCCCGCAAAATAGGTCGCCGTCGCCTGGAGCGCCGGGATTTCCTCCTCCATCTCGAGCCGCACCAGACGGCCGTTGGCCACGTCGCCCCGGCACATCACATTGGGCAGCACGCCCGCGCCCAGGCCCGCGATCACCAGTTCGCGCGCGACGCCGATATTGTTGACGCGCACCGTTCCGTGGCGATCCGCCTCTCCGCGCGCGTCCTCCTGCCAGATCCCCTCTGCCACCTGCTGCTCCGTGAGCACGCCCTTGACGTCGGCAAGGCGTCGGGGCGCTGCGGCGAGCCGCCCTAGGTACTTCGGGCTGGCGTAAATCCCGCGCGTGAGCGCCGTCAGCCGGCGCGACGGGACGCCCGGATTGACGTGGCTGCCGAGCTGGATGGCGATGTCGTAGGTCTCCTCCGTCACATCCACCCACCGGCCGTTGACGTGCACGTCGAGGTCGATCATCGCGTACTTTTCGGCGAAGGACGCGATGGCGCTGCTGATCCAGCCGGTGCCGAAATCGATGGGCATGCTCACCCTCAGCTTGCCGCGCAGGCTGGTGCGCCGTTGCGTGGTCTGCAGCCCCGCACTCTCCAGCTCCGCGGCAATGCGGGAGCAGTGGTCGTGCAGGCGGCGCCCCTCGTCGGTGACCAGAATGCGCCGGCTGGTGCGCTTGAGCAGGGCCGCGCCAACCTGATCTTCTAAATGCTTGATCTTCCGGCTGACGGTCGACTTGGGCTGGCCAAGTAACCGCGCAGCTCGAGTAATGTTTTCCTGGTTGACCACCTCGAAGAACACCACCAGCGCGTTAAGGTCGAAGTTCATCTCTTCCTCCCGGGCGATGGTTTCTAGCATTGTCCCAATTTTGGAACAACGCGCTGTGCAAATCCGCGCTTTGTGCCGCTGGCGGGGGTGCTATGGTCCCCTCCAACGAAGGTGCTTCGGCCCCGGGCGCTCGGCGCCAAGGGCCGCAACGGCGCCAATCCGCCGGTCCCGCGCCCATGTGCGCGACCCGAAGGCGGGCAATGCGGGAGGAAAAGGCACACGATGAGCGACAACCTTGTTGCGACAGGGCGGCCGCCCTTGCGGCCTGCGCCCGCCCGCAAGGCTTCGAGGCGTGGCTCGGGACAAAGCGACGTCGTAGCGACGCTGGTCGTGGTCGCGGCCATGGTCATCGCGATGCAGATCGCCAGCGGCCACGTCCCCGATTACATCATGCCTTCGCCAATGAGCGTGCTCCACGCCACCGGCGACATCCTCTTCGGCGACCGCATGCACGTGCTGGTGACACTGGCACGCCTCGCCGCAGCGCTGGCCTTCTCGCTGGTCGCGGGGGTGATCGTCGGCGCCATCATGGGCATGGTCCCGCTGGTGCGCCCCTTCCTGCGCGCCATCATCGTCATCGACACCGGCATCCCTGCGCTGTCCTGGATGCTGATCGCAGTGTTCTGGTTCAAGGACACCGAGACCCGGATCTTCTTTATCCTCACGGTGATCCTGCTGCCCTTCTACGCCATGAACGTCTACGAGGGCATCCGCGCGCTGCCGAAGGATCTCGTGGACATGGTGGAGAGCTTCCGCCCGAGCCGCTGGCAGATGCTGCGCTACATGATCATGCCGCACATCGTCCCCTACATCTTCATCACCACCAAGTCGGTCGTGGGCTACGCCATCCGCATGGCGGTGTTCGCCGAGTTGGTCGCCTCGGCCATCGGGATCGGCTCGCGCATGAGCCTTGCCCAGTCGAGCTTCCGCATCGATCAGGTCTTCGCCTGGACCTTCCTGCTGGTCATCCTCAACATCGCCTTGCAGTGGGGCGTCTCGGCCATAGAGAAGTTGTTCCTGAAGTGGCGGCCGGAAGTGGCGGTGCGGTGATGGGCACCATCGATCCGGTCATCGAGATCCGCAACATCCACAAGAGCTTCGGCGGCTTCGTCGCGGTGGACGATTTCAGCCTGCGCGTGGAGCCCGGCGAGATCGTCGCGCTCTTGGGACGCACCGGCGCCGGCAAGAGCACCGTGCTCAATCTGGTCATGGGCACCATCGGCCCCGATCAGGGCACGATCCGCGTCGCCGGCTTCGATCCCCATGCCCAGTTCCGCGAGCTGAAGGGGCGGATCGCCGTCTCCTTCCAGACCGACAGGCTGCTGCCGTGGCGCACGGCGGTGGAGAATGCCGAGCTCGGCCTCCTCATCCTCGGCGTGCCGAAGGCCGAAGCCCGCACGCGGGCGCTGGCCTGGCTGGAGCGGGTGAACCTCAAGGGTGCGCAGGACAAATATGTCCACGAGCTGTCCGGCGGCATGCGCCAGCGCGTGTCGCTGGCCCGCGCGCTCGCTGTGGACCCGGCCATCGTCTTCCTCGATGAATCCTTCAGCCAGCTCGATCACGCGACGGCGGGCAAGCTGCGACGCGATTTCCATCGCATCGCCAAGGAGTTCGGCAAGACCTGCCTGTTCGTGACCCACCGCATCGAGGATGCCATCGAGATCGCGGACCGGGCCATCGTGCTCAATCCGGGCGCACGCATCGTGCTGGCCGAGGAGATCACGCCGGAGCTCCGCGCCGATCCGGTCCGCGTACGCGCCTGCCACGCCCGCATCGCCGAAGCCATGGGCGGCGAGGGCGAGGCGGACGACGAGGAAAGCCTCGCCCCCCTCCCCGCCGGCTGATCCGCCTGCGCATCACCCTTTCAGCATCGGCAGCCTCGCGCTGCCGGTGATCGGCCGGCCATGCCCTGGCGCTGGCCCCCGCTTCATCATCCGGAGGTGCCAGAATGGCACGGACAGACGTGGTCATCGCCGGCTATGCCGAGACCAAGGTGGTCTACCAGAGCGGCCGCTCGGCCTATGATTTCGCCGGGCTCGCGCTCAGCGAACTGCTTGAGAAGACCGGCATCGCCAAGGACGAGATCGACGGCCTCTCGGTAACCTTGGCCCTGAGCGAGGGCACCAACCCATTTTTCGCCGTCTACATGGCGGATGCCCTCGGCCTCACTCCCACCTGGCTGAATGCCGGCGGCAGCGGCGGCTGCTCGGCAGCGGGCGGCGTTGCGCGGGCCATGTGGGCCATTCGCGAGGGCGCGTGCCGCATTGCGGTCGTCCTCTCCGCCGACGCGCCGAGCACCGCCTTCCGAGCGAACTACGGGGCCTACCGGCCGGAATTCCAGGACCCGCAGGGCGTGCAGGGGCCACCGGCCACCTTCGGCCTGCTCATGAGCCGCTACGATCACCAGCACGGGCTCGATCCCCGTGCGCTCGGCAAGATCGCGATCACCCAGCGCGAGCATGCGCTGCGCAATCCCAACGCTTTGGACAAGTTTCGCAAGCCCCTGACCATGGACGACTATCTGGCTTCGCGCCCGATCGCCGATCCGCTGCGTGTGCTCGATTGCGTGATGTATTGCGACGGCGCCAATGCCTTCCTCGTCATGAGCGAAGAGGAGGCCCGCGCCCGCGGCATCGAGAAGATGGCCCATCCCACCGCCTATGCCGAGGTGACCAACCACAACGGCGCCGATCCGCTGGCGGACATCACCGACAGCGGCTTCTATCGCATCGCGCCGAAGGTCTTCGCCAAGGCTGGCCTCACCCCGGCCGGCGTCGGCACGTTCCAGCCCTATGACGACTTCACCATCGCCGTGCTGATGCAGCTCGAGGCATTCGGCTTCTGCGCCCCCGGCGAGGGCTCGGCTTTCGTGCGCGACACCGATCTCTCCTTCACCGGCACGCTGCCGCTCAACACCGGCGGCGGCCAGATCTCGGCCGGCCAGCCGGGCCTCGCCAGCGGAGGGCTGAACCTGGCCGAAGCCGTGCGCCAGCTCTTCGGCGAGGGCGGCGAACGGCAGGTGCCCGGCGTGCGCAACGCGCTGGTCACGGGCATCGGCGTCATCCCCTACGGCCGCAACTGGGGTTGCAGCGCCGCGATGATCCTGGAGGTGTGAGATGGCCGAAACCGAAGCAAGGCCGGTGCCGGCCGCCAACCGCTACGTACCCTCACAACCGTTCTGGGACGGCGCCCGCGAGGGGCGGCTGATGCTGCAGATGTGCCTCGACACGGTCCGCTTCCAGCACCCGCCCCATCCGCTCAGCCTCTATACCGGCAGCCAGAACGTCGAATGGCGGCAGGTCAGCGGCCTCGGCACCATCTACGCCGTGACGGTGGTACGGGTGCCGGGGCCTGGGCTTGCGGGCCGGCTGCCGCTGACCGTGGCCACGGTGGAACTGGCCGAGGGCGTTCGCCTCATCGCCAACATCATCGACAGCCCGCCCGAGCGCGCGTGCATCGGCGCCGCGGTGGAGCTGGCATGGGACCATCTCGGCGACGGCACGCCCTACCCCGCCTTCCGGACGCTGGCGCAGGGGGCGGCCGATGCTCAGGATTGAGACCGAGGCGGAGCAGGCCTTCCGCTGCGAGGTGCGCGACTGGTACGCGGCCGAGCTTCCCCATGACCTGCGCGACCTCACCTTCCGGCCCGAGCCGGCGCAGGCGCTTTCCTGGTATCGCCGCCTGTCACAGCGCGGATGGATCGCACCCCATTGGCCGA
>JAEWBL010000025.1 GCA_023391175.1 Pseudomonadota bacterium | reverse complement strand
TGCCAAGCGCTATGCCTTGCGCGAGCGCGGCGATCAGCGAGCCGCCGAAAAAGGCGAAGTCCCACAGAAAACGCCCGCGCTCCGTGCGCCAGCGGAATTCGAAGGCGACGCCGCGGAACACGAGGCCGAGCAGCATGGCGATGGCCGGCGTGTAGATCGCCGGCATCAGGATCGCATAGGCGAGCGGAAAGGCGGCGAAAAGCGCGCCGCCGCCGAGGATGAGCCAGGTCTCGTTGCCGTCCCAGAACGGGGCGACGGTGTTCATCATGACATCGCGTTCCTTCTCCTCCTTGGCGAAGGGGAAGAGGATGCCGATGCCGAGGTCGAAGCCGTCGAGCACCACATACATGATGACCGCGACGCCGATGATGAGCCCCCAGATGACGGGGAGATACCATTCCATGGTCATGTCCTCCTGCGCGTCGGCGGGTCAGGTTCCGGGCGTCATCTGGCCTTCGCCATGGGCGGCGGCGATGGGGCGCGTGGGCCGCTCGCGAGCGGGCGGCTGGATCATGGATTGATCCGGGCCGCGCACGATCAGGCGGTTCATGAAGTGAATGCCGGTGGCGAAGATCACCGCGTAGATGATGACGAACAGCGTCAGCGACAGCCCCACGGTCCAGCCCGCGAGGGGCGACATGGCATCCTCGGTGCGCAGCAGTCCCTCCACCACCCAGGGCTGGCGGCCCTGCTCGGTGACGATCCAGCCGGAGAGGATGGCGATGAAGCCCAGCGGCCATGCCCAGGAGGTGACGATCAGATACCAGCGCGTCGTGGTCTCACGGCCCTTGAAGATCAGCCACGCTCCGACCCAGCCGAGAAGGATCATGATGACGCCCACGCCCACCATGGCGCGGAAGCCGAAGAAGGGGCCGAACACCGGCGGGCGATCCTGCGGCGGGAAGTCCTTGAGGCCCGGGAACAGGCCGTCGAGGCTGTGGGTGATCATCAGCGAGGCGCCGTGCGGGATCGAGATCTCGAACAGGTTCTTCTCGGCCTTCTCGTCCGGCCAAGCGAACAGCACGAGAGGGGCGGGCTTCGTGCTGTCCCAGTGCGCCTCCACCGCAGCGATCTTGGCCGGCTGGTAGTGCGCGGTGTTGAGGCCGTGGCTGTCGCCGACGAAGGCCTGGATGGGGCCGACGATGGCGAGCATGCCGATGCCCATCACCATCATCACCTTCGATTCGTCCTTGAACTTGCCGGCGAGCAGGTAGCGCGCGCCCACCGAGAGCACCACCAGCGAGGTGGTGAGGTAGGCCGCGAGCAGCATGTGCGGCAGGCGCCAGTGGAAGCTCGGGTTGAAGATGATCTGAAGCCAGTCGAGCGGATAGCCGACGCCGTTGCGGATTTCGTAGCCGGCCGGCGTCTGCATCCAGCTGTTGGCGGCGAGGATCCAGAAGGCCGACATGAAGGTGCCGAACGCCACCACGCAGCAGGACAAGACGTGGAGCCACGGCGGCACCCGGTTCCAGCCGAACAGCATGATGCCGAGGAAGGTTGCCTCCAGGAAGAAGGCGGTGAGCACCTCGAAGCCGATGAGCGGCGCAATCACCGAGCCGACGAACTCGGCATAGCGGCTCCAGTTGGTGCCGAACTGATAGGACAGCACGATGCCCGACACCACGCCCATGGCGAAGGAGACGGCGAAGATCTTGGTCCAGAAGCGCGCGAGGCGATGGAACACGTCCTTGCCGGTCTTCAGCCAGATCAGCTCCAGCGTCGCGATGAAGGCGGACAGGCCGATGGTGAAGGCGGGAAAGATGACGTGAAAGGAGACCGTGAAGGCAAATTGCATCCGCGCGAGGGTGACGGGATCGAAATCCATGGCGTCCGCTCCTTGTCATCCGTATCGGCCGCGACCGTCCGGTCGGAAAACGCGGCCGTCGCTGCGGCCGAGCCGCGCTCCGGACGACCTACTTACGCCGGCGGGGCCGGAGGTCGACCAGAGGCAATCCCCAGAGGATGGCGGGACAATAACCAAACACCACAGCCCCGTCGATACGCGCAACCGCATCCAAGCCCTGCGCGGGCGGTGCCGCGTTGACGCAGCTGCAGGGTGTCGCAGCACAATGCCCGTCGCAACCTGGACAGTTGTGATGCTTGAACGCCACGGTTGCGAAAGGTAACCTGTACGTGGGCTTGCAACCGTTGATGGTCCGTATCCGGCTGCTGCGGGTCAGGGGGAATAATGGGGAAGCAACCTTCACTTGAGCGCCCATCGGCGCCTGCTGTCGTTATTCTCGCCGGTCTATTGTTGGTTCCGCAGCCCGCATGGGCTGGTTCCCGCGCGGCGCTCGGAGTCGTCGCGGGAGCCGTGCTGGGGGCTGCTGTACTCGGGGCGATGGCGAAGTCGCATGCTGCGCCGAGGGCCGGCGCACCGAAGTCTTCGGCAACGCGTAAGACATCAAAGAAGAACTCGACGCCGAAACAAGATAGCGGAACTGCCAGTGCCGCGAATGACGACCCGTTTGCCGGACCCTCTGGCGAGGCGCGGCCCGTTTCCTCCAAGCCCTGAGCTGAGCGTCGGAGTCCCGCCTATGAGCGACGGAGCCTTGTTAGGGATGATGCGCGCGCTACGACGTGCTGGCGCACTATTGCTGCTCGGCATCGCTGCTTTCGGATCGCTGCGCGCGGCGGCGGCAGAAGGCCTGCTCGCTATGGACCAGGAACTGGGGCAGGTTCGGGGCTGGGATATCGGCATCAATACGGATGCTGGCAGTTGCATTGCCAAAGCCCGCTACGAGGACCGCACTACCGTTTGGTTGGGCTTCGGTGAAAACGGCAAGGGGTTTTTCGCCTTGTCAAATGCCCGTTGGCGCTCCCTCGAAGAGGGCAAATCCTATGAGCTGAACCTGCTCGCCCGTGGCGCGGGACGGTGGCGCGGCACGTTCAGCGGCGGATCAGTGGGCGACGAACATTCCCTTCTTGCGACCAGCCTGAAGGAATCGTTCATGGTGGACATCGCGCGTGCCGGCGGCATCGAGGTGCGCTATCAGGACAAGACTATAGCTCGGTTATCACTCTCAGGCTCCATGGCGGCACTGACCGCAGTTCTGGACTGCCAGAAGGATCTGGGGAGCAGGGGCGACCGCCGACCGCCCGCCACCGCGGGTAGCAAGGGGGGCGACGGCAAGGGCAAGGATGGAGATGGCGGCAGTTCCGGAACCGCCTTTTTCGTGAGCGCCGCCGGCCACCTGCTTACAAACCATCACGTGGTAGAAGGTTGCAAAACGGTGCAGATCACCCGTGCCGGATCGGTACCCGAACCGGTGCAGGTCATCGCCCGGGATCCCACCAACGATCTCGCTTTGCTGAAGGCGGGAGGGGCGGCCCCCGCGAACGTTCCATCTCTGTCGACACGCGCGCGCATCGGCGATAGCGTCTATGTGTACGGCTTTCCGCTGGCGGGATTGCTGGCAAGCTCGGGCAACTTCACTGTCGGTAATGTGACCGCCACATCCGGCCTCAATGACGATAGCCGCGAATACCAAGTTTCGGCGCCGGTGCAGCCAGGCAACAGCGGGGGACCGCTGATGGATCAATACGGAAATATCGCGGGCGTCGTCGTGTCGAAGCTAAACGCGCTGCGAATTGCGGCCGTCACCAAGGATCTCGCGCAGAACGTCAACTTTGCCATTAAGGCATCCGTTGCCACCACCTTTCTAGACAGCAATTCGGTACCCCCCGGACCGGCAGCGGCCACCACGCCGCTCGATCCCGCTGCCATCGCCGAACGCGCGAGGGCCTTTACCGTTTTCGTGCAATGCCGCTGAGGCGGGCGCCCTCGCGAGGGCGTGTCCATCATGATGCCGAGCGGTTGGTGGCCCTGTCCCGCAACCCGGCCTACGAGGCAAGAAGACGGCGGCGGTGAACAATCTCGCGGGCAACTCATACACTCCGAAGGCCTTGGCGATGCCGGCCAGGTCGAGCTGGAGTGGCGCCAGACGGCGGGCACGCCCGTCGTCTGGCGCATGTGTGTATCGAAGCCCGATGCCCGTCCGATCCGATGCCCGGATGCCGCACCCCAGTTCAAAAGCCGCTAGGAGCGCGGCCGCAGGACGCAGAGGAGTGCGGCAATGACCGCCATGATGGCGACCAGGATGATGCCCCATTCCACGGCATTGATTAGCGCGGGACCCGATACATCCCTCATCCGGTCCGTCATCCCTCCCGCCTGTTTCAGGCCGAGGGACAGCGTGGACGTCGCCCCCGCGACGCCGAGGCTGGTGCCCAGCACGCGCATGAGGTTGAGCAGGGCGCCGGCCTGCGTCGCCAGGTCCGCGGGCGCGGCCTTGAGGGTGGCGTGGTTGTTGGGGGCGATGAACAGGCCGAGGCCGGCCCCGAACAGCACGAAGGCGATGAAGCTCATCAGCTGGTTCGCGGCCGGGTCTTCGGTGCCGATGCCGAGGAGCAGCAGGCCGAGGAGGCAGATGCCCATGCCGCCGGCGCCGAGCCGGCGGATGCCCATGCGATCGGCAAGGCCGCCACTGAACGGCGCGACCAGCCCGAGAATCACCGGGATGACGGCAAGGCGCAGCCCCGCCTCCCACGCCTGCTCCCCATAGCCGTGCTCCAGAAGGAACGACATCAGGAAGAACATGGCGTAGAGCATGGCGTAGCCGAGGACCACGGCGACCGCTCCGAGAGCGAATCCGGGGCTCGCGAACAGCTTGAGGTCCACCAGCGGAAACGCCGTGCGCCGTTCCTGCCGAACGAGCAGCCAGAGCAGCCCCGCGGCGAGCAGGGCGCTGCCGATGGTCTGCGGCGATGTCAGTCCCCAGCCCGCCGCGTGGTTCAGCGCCCGCACCAGAATGACCAGCGCAGGCGCGAGGAGAACCGCGCCTGCCCAGTCGAACCGCGCATCGGGCCGGGCGCCGGAGGAACGGGGCAGGGCGATCCAGCCGGCGATGGCGGCGAGTAGCCCGAACGGAACCGTCAGCCAGAAGATCCAGGGCCAACCCAGCGCGCCGAGGACGATGCCGCCGACAGCCGGCCCCGCGCTCATGCCGACGGCCTGCGCCGCGGCGAAGACGCCCAGCGCCCGGCCGCGCTTCTCCTCCGGCACGGCGGCGACGAGGATGGCGATGCTGTTGGCGCCGAGCAGTGCCCCGCCTATGCCCTGCACCACCCGCGCCACCACCAGCGATGGCAGGTCCGGCGCCAGCGCGCACAGGGCGCT
>JAEWBL010000147.1 GCA_023391175.1 Pseudomonadota bacterium | reverse complement strand
GCTTCTGGCCGTGGGAGAGATCGCCGGCGCGGCGGTAGCGGCTGTCCTTCAGGCGCACGCGCTCCAGCAACTCCTCCACCCGCTCGCGCTCGTGGCGGCTCGGGTTCCACTCGATGTTGGCGAAGGGGCGTCGATCGGCCTTCACCGCGAGGAGGATGTTGTCCTCCACGGAGTGCATGTCGAATACGGTCGGGGTCTGGAATTTCCGGCCGATGCCGAGCTGGGCGATGGATGCCTCGTTCAGGGTCGTGAGGTCGTTGGTGCCCGCGAACAGGGCGACGCCCTGGTTGGGGCGGGTCTTGCCGGTGATGACGTCCATCATCGTCGTCTTGCCCGCGCCGTTGGGGCCGATGATGGCCCGCATCTCCGCCTCGCCGATGACGAGGGAGAGCGCGTTCAGCGCCCGGAAGCCGTCGAAGGAGACGGTGATGTTGTCGAGATAGAGCAGCGCCGAGGTCAGGGCCATTCGGTCCGGGGCGGGCTGCTCGTCTTTCAGGAAGCCGAGTTCAGCCTCCAGCGAGAGCGCACCCTGCGACTTGACGGCATAGGGATCGGTGGAGGGAGACAGCATGCTCATGGGGCTCACTCCGCCGGTGTCGCGCTGGGTGTGGGCTCAGAGGACGGCCGGCGGGCCTTCCACTTCTCGGAGATGTTCGCCGCAAGGCCGAGCACCCCCTTGGGCAGGAACAGGGTCACCAGCACGAACAGCGCACCGAGGGCGAACAGCCAGGCCTCCGGCAGCACGCCGGTGAACCAGGTCTTGCCGGCATTGACGATCAGCGCGCCAAGCGCCGCCCCCACCAGCGTGCCGCGCCCGCCCACCGCCACCCAGATCACCATCTCGATGGACTGGGCCGGAGCGAATTCGGACGGGTTGATGATGCCCACCTGCGGCACGTAGAGCGCCCCGGCGACGCCGGCCAGCATGGCCGAGAGCACCCAGGCGACCAGCTTGTAGTTCTCCACCCGGTAGCCGAGGAACCGCGTGCGGCTCTCCGCGTCGCGCACAGCCACCAGCACCTTGCCGTATTTGGAGGTGACGAGCGCCCGGCAGAGCAGATAGCCCGCCGCTAAGGCCAATGCGGAGAGGAAGAACAGCGTCAGGCGCGTCGAGGGGGCGGCGATCGGGAAGCCCAGGATGTCCTTGAAATCGGTGAGGCCATTATTGCCGCCGAAGCCCATGTCGTTCCGGAAGAATGCGAGCATGAGCGCGAAGGTCATCGCCTGGGTGATGATGGAGAGATAGACGCCGGTGACGCGCGAGCGGAAGGCGAACCAGCCAAACACGAAGGCGAGCGCCCCCGGTACCAGCACCACCATGAGCATGGCGAACGGGAAGATGTTGAAGCCTTCCCAGAACCAGGGCAGTTCCTTGTAGTTCAGGAACACCATGAAATCGGGCAGCACCGGATTGCCATAGACGCCGCGCGTCCCGATCTGGCGCATGAGGTACATGCCCATGGCGTAGCCGCCGAGGGCGAAGAAGGCGCCGTGGCCGAGGGACAGCACCCCGCAATAGCCCCACACCAGATCCACCGACACGGCGAGCAGCGCGTAGCACAGATACTTGCCGAGCAGCGGGATCATGTAGTCCGGCACATGCAGCGGATTGCCGGCGGGCAGCAGCAGGTTGGACGCGGGGATGAGCACCCCCGCCGCCAGCACCACGATGAGGAAGATGCCGCCGGTGCGGTCGATGATGCGGGTGCGGTTCATGATTCCACCGCCCGGCCCTTGAGCGCGAACAGGCCGCGCGGGCGCTTCTGGATGAACAGGATGATGAAGACGAGCAGTAGGATCTTGCCCAGCACGGCGCCGGCAAAGGGCTCCAGCAGCTTGTTGGCCACGCCCAGCGTGAAGGCGCCCACCAGCGTGCCCCAGAGGTTTCCGACGCCGCCGAACACCACCACCATGAAGCTGTCGATGATGTAGCCCTGACCGAGGTTGGGGCTCACATTGTCGATCTGCGAGAGCGCCACCCCGGCGATGCCGGCGATGCCCGAGCCGAGGCCGAAGGTGAGCGCATCGATGCGGCCGGTGCGGATGCCCATGGCCGCGGCCATGCGCCGGTTCTGCGTCACCGCCCGCACATAGAGGCCGAGCGGCGTTCGCCTCAGCACCAGCAGCAGGGTGAAGAACACGATCAGAGCGAAGCAGATGATCCAGAGCCGGTTGTAGGTGATGGACAATTGCCCGATCTGGAACGCGCCGGACATCCAGGAGGGGGCGCCGACCTCCTGGTTGGTCGGGCCGAACACGCTGCGCACCGCCTGCTGGAGGATCAGCGAGACACCCCAGGTGGCGAGCAGGGTTTCCAGCGGCCGGCCGTAGAGGAAGCGGATGACCGTGCGCTCGATGAGGATGCCCACCAGCGCGGTAAACAGGAAGGCCAGCGGCAGGGCGATGGTGAGCGACCAGTCGAACAGATAGGGCGCCTTCTGGCGGATGAGTTCCTGCACCACGAAGGTAGTGTAGGCCCCAAGCATCACCATCTCGCCATGGGCCATGTTGATGACGCCCATCACGCCGAAGGTGATGGCGAGGCCGATGGCCGCCAGCAGCAGCACGGAACCGAGGGAGAGGCCGTACCAGACGTTCTGCGCCACGGCCCAGAATTTGAGGCTCTCCTCGGCCTTCGTGATCCCCGCCTCCGCTGCAGCCTTGAGGGCCGGAGGCGAATTCGCGGGCAGGCTGCGCAGCAGGCTGATGGATTCCTGATCACCGCGCGCGGCGATGAGCTGGATGGCGGCGCGGCGGTCGGCCTCGGGCGCGTCGGCCTTGCCGATGAGGATGGCGGCGCGCGCCTGCGCCAGCGCGGCCTTCACCGCCGGCACGGTCTCCTTGGCGATGGCCGCCTCGACCGTGGGGAGAGCTGCAGCGTCACGCGACTTGAACACGGCGCCCGCCGCATCGAGCCGCTTTGCCGGATCTGGGTTGAGCAGCGTGAGCGCCCCGGCCGCGGCGTCCAGCGCGCGGCGGACGCGGTTGTTGGCCCGCACCGGCGACAGATTGGCCGGGGCATTGCCGACGATGGTGCCGGTGGCCGCATCGGCCATGCCGCCGGAGGTGCGGATGAAGACGGCCTTTGTCGCCGGATCATAGAGCAGGGTGCCGGCAGCCAGCGCTTCCACGACGGCAGCCGCCTGCGGGCTGCCCGAGGTGGCGAGCGCGGCGATGGCGTCAGTGGTGTCGGAATAGCTGTCGTTGCCGAATTTGGCGACGATGCCGGAGATGTCCGGCTGGCCCTGCGCGCGAACCGGGGCCGAGACGAAGATCCCGGCCATCAACACGGCGAAAAGGGCCAGAAACAGGTTTCGCAGGGTGCGCGAGGGAGAGACGTGAGCCGTCGGGACGGAAAGGGGCAGCCGCATCATTCAGATCATCCGCTCCGGCGCGGCCGGCCATGCCGGCGGCCCTTAATCGGGAGTGCAGCAGGGCTTCCCCTCCCCTTGCGGGGAGAGGAAGGGGCGCCCCGAAGGACGGTACGAGAGGTCGAGATGAAACGTGAAGCTGGAAAAACGCGGGGACCGGATGATCCCCGCCAAGTGGCAGCCGCTTACTTCGCGGCGGCGCCCAGGCACTTGTTCGTGGTGGTGTCGTAGTTGCCGCAATTGTACTTCACCCAGTCGGCAACAAGGTTCTTCGAGCCTTCGAGGTACTTGGACCAGGCTTCGCCGGGGATCAGGTCCTTGGTCTTCCACACCACGTCGAACTGGCCGTTGTCCTTGATCTCGCCGATGAAGACCGGCTTGGTGATGTGGTGGTTCGGCAGCATCTGGGAGACGCCGCCCGTGAGGTTGGCCTGCTCGATGCCCGGCAGGGTGGCGATCACCTTGTCCGGATCGGTCGTGCCGGCCTTCTCCACCGCCTTCACCCACATGTTGAAGCCGATGTAGTGGGCTTCCATCGGGTCATTGGTGACGCGCTTCGGGTTCTTGGTGAAGGCGTGCCACTTGTCGATGAACGCCTTGTTCTCGGGCGTATCGATGGACATGAAGTAGTTCCAGGCCGCAAGGTGGCCGAGGAGCGGCTTGGTGTCGATGCCGGCGAGTTCTTCCTCGCCCACCGAGAAGGCCACGACGGGAATGTCGGTCGCCTTGATGCCCTGGTTGGCCAGCTCCTTGTAGAACGGCACGTTGGCGTCACCATTGATGGTGGACACCACGGCGGTCTTCTTGCCGGCGGAGCCGAACTTCTTGATGTCGGACACGATCGTCTGCCAGTCGGAATGACCGAACGGCGTGTAGTTGATCATGATGTCCTCGGCCTTCACGCCGCGGGACTTCAGATAGGCTTCGAGGATCTTGTTGGTGGTGCGGGGATAGACATAGTCGGTGCCCGCGAGCACCCAGCGCTCCACCTTTTCCTCGTTGGCGAGGTAGTCGACCGCCGGGATCGCCTGCTGGTTCGGCGCGGCGCCGGTGTAGAAGACGTTCCGCTCGCTCTCTTCACCCTCGTACTGGACGGGGTAGAAGAGGATGTTGTTCAGCTCCTTGAAGCCCGGGAGCACGGACTTGCGGGACACGGAGGTCCAGCAGCCGAACACGGCCGCGACCTTGTCCTTGGTGATGAGCTCGCGGGCCTTCTCGGCGAACAGCGGCCAGTTGGAGGCCGGGTCCACCACCACGGCCTCGAGCTTCTTGCCGAGGAGGCCGCCCTTCTTGTTCTGCTCTTCGATGAGCATGAGCATCACATCCTTCAGCGTGGTCTCGCTGATGGCCATGGTGCCCGACAGTGAATGCAGGATGCCGACCTTGATGGTGTCCTCGGCCCGTGCCGCGCCCACTCCCATCGTGCCCGCGACGACGGCGGCAGCGGCGAGCGCCCCGAATCCCCTTCTGGTCGTCCGTCCCAGCAAACCGAGCATGCGCTCTCTCCCCTATTCCGACGGCCCGGGCGGGCCGACCAGCGGAGAGTGAGCAAGGCGCGTGCCAAGGCAGGCGGCGCCGCTCAGCCGGGCACAACACCATACCTCGCCCGCGCCGTACTGGACCGGAGCGGCGTGCGGCGAGGAGGAGTGCCTACGAATTCATCAATACTGGGATGGCGCCTTGGTTAAGTATGCGCCACGACCGCGTTGGGCAATTTGAATGCACGCTCTGGCACATCAAGATACCGCCGATCTACGGGCGGCGCCCTCTTCCGGTCGGTGATGCATCGGACTCGTCTGCCCATAAATTAATCGGCCGGGTTGGCCCCTTCCGCTTCAGCCGTCCACACCGTTGCCGAGCGCGGCGATGGCCGCGCTCGGCAAATCACGTCAGAGGACGTTGAAGAGATAGAGAAGGACGATGACCGAGATCGGAACGCCCATGATCCAAAGCAGAATACCGCGCATGTTGTTGGCTCCACACGTTTCCAGACCGTCGCCATGAGAACGTGGCAAAGGGAAATCGGGTTCCGCTCCGCCTGGCGCCAATGCCCTTGACTTGTCCCGCAAGCTCAGACTTCCGTTGCCCGACAAGCGGAAGGAGCGATGGCGTGGACGAACTGATCTCGGGCTACCAACGGTTTCGCGAAACGGCATGGCCTGAGCGCAAGCTGCTGTTTGAACGGCTGGCGGCGCGTGGCCAGAAGCCGGAAACGCTCGTGATTGCCTGCTCGGACAGCCGCGTCGATCCTCAGATGATCTTCGATGCCGGCCCGGGCGAGATGTTCGTGGTGCGCAACGTCGCCAATCTCGTCCCGCCGTTCATGCCCGATGCCAATTATCACGGCACGTCGGCAGCCATCGAGTTCGCGGTGCGGGTGCTCAGGGTGAAGCAGGTTGTGGTGCTCGGCCACGCCCAGTGCGGCGGCATCCATGCGCTGCTCGACGGGGCCCCTCCCGGCGCCGAGGACTTCGTGGCCGGCTGGATGAAGATCGCCGAGCCAGCGCGCCTCATGGCGGAAGACGCAAACCTTCCCGCCGACGAGCGGCAGCGCTTCTGCGAGCAGTGCTGCGTCAAGCTCTCGCTTGCCAATCTGGCCAGCTTCCCCTGGGTCGCGGAACGGGTCTCACAGGGCGACCTCATGCTCCACGGGGCCTATTTCGGAGTCGCCACCGGCCGTCTGGAGATGCGGGGCGACGACGGGACTTTCGCACCCGCCTGAACCCGGCTCAGACCGCGCGCCGAGCTGACCTAAAGGCGTGCCGTGAGGTCAACGCGGCCGGTTGTCCCGGCCGTGTTTCATCCCCTTGTATTAAATGGCGATTATCCGATATGGGTCGGCTGGACCGGCACCTTGCTTTTGTCGAGGCCGATCCCGCTTGAACATCCCCTCGAACCGGGACACACCCATATGACCGACGCGGCTATCGCTTCGCGGCTCGGGCACGAGCATGTCGCCGACATCGTCGAATTCCTGAACGGCAAGACAGCCGAGGAAGCGACCGGCGTGGTTTCGCATATGCCGCTCAAATGGGCGATCGAGGTGCTGGACCAGCCGCAGTTTCACGATGCCTGCGAGGTGATCGAGGCACTGCCGCAGGAAAAGGCAGTGGGCATTCTGGAAGGCATGTCCGCTGACCGGGCCGCTGATGTGCTCCGCTGGATCGAGGAGCCGGCGAAAGGCCGCCTCCGGGACGCGCTCAGCACCGAGGCGCAGGTCGCCATCGACCACCTGCTCACCTATCCCGAGGGGACCGCGGGCGCCCTGATGACCACCGAGTTCGTCTCGGTGCCCTCCAACTGGACGGTGCAGCAGACCCTCGACCATATCCGCGAGGTGGAGCGCAGCCGCGAGACGGTCTACGCCATCTATGTCCTGTCGCCGGGGACCCGCCGGCTGGTGAACACGGTTTCGCTGCGTCGGCTGATCTCGGGCAACCCGGGCGATTCGATCCTGTCGGTCGCGAACCCCTACACCCCCATCACCGTCCCGCCGAACCTGCCGCAGGAGGAGGTGGCGCGCACCATCTCCAAATACGACTTCCTTGCCGTGCCCGTGGTGGACACCACCGGCCATGTCCTCGGCATCGTGACGGTCGACGACGTGATCGACGCCATGATCGAGGAGCAGACCGAGTACGTCCAGCGCATGGGCGGCATGGAGGCCATCGACGAGCCCTATCTGGAAATCTCCTTCAAGGAGATGATCCGCAAACGCGCCGGCTGGCTGTGCATCCTGTTCATCTCGGAGATGTTCACGGCGAGCGCGATGCAGTTCTTCTCCGATGAACTGGAGAAGGCGATCGTGCTGGCCCTGTTCATCCCGCTCGTCATGAGCTCGGGCGGCAATTCGGGGTCGCAGGCCACCTCGCTCATCATCCGCGCCCTCGCGCTGCACCAGGTGCGGCTGCGCGACTGGTGGCGCGTCGCCCTGCGCGAACTGCCCACGGGCATCACCCTCGGCACCATCCTCGGCGTCATCGGCATCATCCGCATCATCGTCTGGCAGCAGACCGGGCTGTTCGACTACGGCGAGTACTGGAAGCTTCTGGCCGTCACCATCGGCGCCGCGCTGATCGGCATCGTCACCTTCGGCTCGCTGGCAGGCTCGCTGATGCCGTTCCTGCTGAAGCGCCTCGGCTTCGACCCGGCGTCCGCGTCCGCGCCCTTCATTGCGACGCTGGTCGATGTGACCGGCATCGTGATCTATTTTTCCGTGGCGTGGCTGTTCCTCCACGGCACCATCCTGTGAGGGCTCAGGCGCGCCGGACGAACCGCATCAGCGCGCCATAGCCGTCTTCCTCCACTTCCTCCGCTTCCGCCGCCGCTGCTCCATCGCTGGCGGCGGCGGCGAGATCCGATGTCGTCACGTCGAACCCGCGCGAGGCGAGGAAGCGCACCGCATCGTCCGTGGAGGAAAATCCCTCCACCGCCTCGGCGAGGACGGCGCTGAGGCCGGTGTTGCCCGACGCATCGGTCTTCAGTCGATCCATATCCGCGTTCGTCATCTCAATACCCCTCGATGGTCTAGCGTTCTTAAGCCGAACACGAGACCCACCGCGAAGTTCCGATAGCCCGCGCAAAGCTGGCGCGAACGACTTGCGTTCTTGATCCCTTTACCGTCATCTTGCGGCAGTTTCCGCAAAGTGACCCACGCCCCGCTATGGTTAAGCTTGCCTTCCTCCTTGTCGGAGCCCGTGCATTGCGCGACCGCTGGTGGGTGCTCACCCTGCTTTCGGCAGCGCTCTTCCTTGTCGGCATCCTGATCCTGCTCGACGCCATGGACGGCACCATGTCGGTGGCGACGCAGGTGTT